>WFOZ01001077.1 GCA_015487825.1 Planctomycetaceae bacterium | reverse complement strand
CTGTAAGCCTTCTGGCGTGGAGCGTATTGTGCTGATCCAGATGAGTTTTTATCAGTACGACAACAGTTACATGCTCGATATGATGGCGAAATACCCGGGAGTCTTTTCCGGTGTCGGTATTGTCGATCATCATCAAAAAAACGTCGCCTGTAAAATGAAAGAGCTTGCAGAAAAAGGAGTGCGAGGTTTTCGGATTCATTCGCATGGCGACGATGCGAAAAACTGGGTGAATGATGAAGGGATGGCGAATTTGTGGAAAGCGGCTCGCGATCAAAATCTGGCGGTCTGCCCGTTGATCAACCCGCAGGATGTGCAGTACATCGATGCGCTTTGCCAAAAATTTCCGGGAACGAAAGTGGTGATTGATCACTTTGCGAGAATTGGCGTGAGTGGTAAATTCGAAAAAGGTCCATTAAAAGCACTTTGCAAACTGGCACGCTTTCCCACAACATACGTTAAAACATCCGCCTTCTACGCGCTGGGCAAAAAGAAAGCTCCTTATCTCGATTTGATACCACTGATCAAACGAGTTGTCGAGGCGTACGGCCCGAAGCGTTTGATGTGGGCCAGCGACTGCCCGTTTCAGGTGCAGGGCAATTACACGTACGACCCAGCGATTGCGTTGATTCGGGATCACATCGATTTTCTTAGTGATTCTGACAAGAAAGAAATCCTGCAAGGCACCGCCGAACGAGTTTTCTTTTCTTAATTGTTTTTCAGTAACTATTGAGCGATGGGTGGCTGGGGACAAATTGTCGGAAGTGTTGAGAACAATTGAGGATGGCGCCAGGCGACAATTTGCCCCCAGAGGGTATGAGGTTTCCTGTTCTGGGGGCAGATTGTGCGGAATTCCTCTGGATATTCCAACCTTTCAAATAACAATCTGACCCCAGCCACCCTCCGCTGAATAGTCACGTTTTTCAATGTACTTTGTTGCAAAACATCGCTGTAATTTATTCAACGAAAGATCTCTGATGGCAACCCGAAAAAAATTTGAACATAAAACGTCAAAAGAAAATGCAACCAGCGAAGTGAATCGACGGAAGTTCCTCAAAGGGACCGCTGCCGGGCTGGGAGCCTCGATGGCGTTTCATATTGTTCCTCGCGCGGTACTTGGTGGAAAAGGTTTTGTTGCACCAAGTGAGAAAATTCATATTGCAATGATTGGCTGCGGCGGCAGGGCTCGGCAAAATCTTAAAGGGATTATGCAACACGATGATGCCCAGGTCGTTGCAGTGGCTGATCCGGCCAAACAGTTCGACACGCGACAGTTGCGTATTTACCGTTCGCTGATTGGACGAGCGCCTCTCAAGTCGGAAATAGAAAGTTTTTACTCAAAAAAATCGGGCCAGTATCGCTGTGCAGAGTATGAAAACTTTCTGGAAATGCTTGATAAAGAAAAGGCGATTGATGCCGTTCTTATTTCTACACCCGATCATCAACACGCTCATGGTGCTGTGCATTCCATGAGACGTGGAAAGCACGTTTACTGCGAAAAGCCGCTTACTCATAACATCCGCGAAGCACGTCTGGTTTCAAAGATCGCCAGAGAAACCGGGGTCGCCACTCAACTGGGAAACCAGGGGCACTCACGACCTACCAATGCACAAACTGTCGAACTGATTCGCGCAGGAGTGATCGGAAAAGTAAAAGAGGTTCATGCCTGGGTGCCTGCCAAACGGTGGAATCCCGAGTTACTGGCACCTCCGACCGATACTCCTGCTGTGCCTGATGGCTTGAATTGGGATCTTTGGATTGGTCCGCGAAAAATGCGGCCCTTCCACTCCGCTTATGCACCGGTTCACTGGCGTGACTTCTGGGACTTTGGTTGCGGAGCACTCGGCGATTTTGGATGTCACGATATGGACTCTGCCACATGGGCGCTCGATCTTTCTGCACCAGCTACGGTCGAAGCTCGAAATGCAGGGCAGACTCATCCCGGTTTGGCACCGCATGGGTCGATCTGCTACTTCCACTTTCCCAAAACAGGAAAACAACCGGAACTGAAAGTGACCTGGTACGATGGCGGTTTGATGCCCGAACTTCCCGCAGCGGCAGATCCTCTGAGAAATAAATTGCGAAGGGGAGTTATGTTCGTTGGAGAAAAAGGCATCATGCTTTGCGAAGGGGCAGGAGGAACACCGCGAGTATTCATTAACGGCGAGCACGTAACCCCTCAAACGCCACCCGAGACAATTCCCCGTGTGAAAGATCACTATCGGGACTGGCTTGATGCCTGTAAAGGAGGCCGTGCTGCACTCAGTAATTTCCAGTATGGAGCAAGATTAACTGAAATCACCCTGCTTGGCGTGCTCGCAGTTCGACTTGGGAAGAAGCTGAACTGGAATCACAAACAGATGAAAGCAGACGGCGTCCCCGAAGCTGATGCAATCATCCAGGGTGATTACCGTAAAGGCTGGGAAGTTGTCTGATCAATGATGATGACCTGGAATTCTACTCGTTCTCAGGTTCCTGTCTGGGAACGAGTCAATGAGTGTTTCACATCTAATAAATCACGGCTTATAGGGTCGTGGCACCCACTTTGATAAACTTTTTGGTTACGGCTATGCCGCGATGTTTTATTACCGGTGTTGTTCGTTCTGAATATCTGGAAGTTTCTATTCATGAATTTAACTGAGATGACATGGGCGGATGTTGATTCGCTTTCGCGTGATACTCCGGTTGTCATTCCGATTGCTGCTTGTGAACAACATGGTTTGCACATGCCGTTGTTTACCGACAGTCTGCTTTTAGAAGAAGTGATTCGACGAATTCAAAGCAAGCCGGTTGCTGAGAAAATTCTGTTCGCGCCGCTACAATGGTTCGGGAATTCGCATCACCACATGGATATGCCGGGAACGCTTTCAGCATCGCCGAGGCTCTATCTCGATTTGCTTAAAAATCTGGTGGAATGTTTTCTGGTACATGGGTTTGTCCGTTTTGTTTTCATCAACGGGCACGGCGGGAACACAACTCCTTCTCAACAGGCATTGTTTGAATTACGTCAGCAATATCGGGATCGAAAAGATCTTCTCCTACTGGCGTTAACCTATTGGGATTCTGCAAGCCCGAATGAAACCGGAGCCGATTATATTCAAAACCGCATGGGACATGCTGGTGAGTGGGAAACGTCGATGATGCTTTGTATTCGCCCGGAGTTAGTCAAAGGGGATGTCAAAGAAGTTCCCGAAGTTTCCTTTGGAACGGGCGGTGCGCCGGGGTATCGTGGTTGGACGATGACCGATTGCAGCGAGCCGGGACATATCGGCACTCCCGCTGCTGCAACGGCTGAAAAGGGAGAAGCACTTTTCGATTGTTTTACTGGTGGCGTTGAAAATTATCTGGAAAAAGTTGTCAGTTGGAATGGTGAAAAATGGAATCTCTAGAACAATCGAAAAGCAGTGGATCAACATGGGGATGGGCTGTTTGTGGAGTGCTGTTGCTGGCCACGATGCTCAATTATATGGACCGCCAGGCTCTTGCAGTCGCATTACCCACACTCAATAAGAATTTCAGTCTGGGAGAAGCTCGTATCGGAATGGTCGAAGGCTTTTTTGGATACGCGTTTGCTTTTGGATCGATTTTTTTCGGATTAGTCGCAGATCGCTACGGCCCTCGCTTTGTTTACCCGATTGTAATCACCGGCTGGTCGTTGGCAGGTTTGGCAACTGCGTTTGCTGGAAGTGAATGGGTCGCTGCAACGTTTGAGGCATCGGAGGATCCGCCTGGAACTGCAGTTTTCAAGTGGTTATTGATGTGCCGAATTGCACTCGGTGTTTTCGAAGCAGGACACTGGCCCTGTGCACTGCTGACAGTCCGTGCGGTTCTTTCACCGAAGGATCGAACGTTGGGCAACAGTATCCTGCAAAGCGGAGCCTCTTTGGGGGCGATTATCGTTCCTCTTTATATTGGTGCAGCCGAGCGAGCCGGGCAGACCTGGGAATTTCCGTTCTGGTCAATTGGATTGGCTGGATTAGTCTGGGTTCCGATCTGGTTTATTCTTATCGGGCGGCGAAATATCTCCGTTCCCAAACAGGACGATACAGCAGTTTTGAATGTACAGCCGGTTGGCGAGGAAACCGGTCCTGAGGAATTCACTGAAATCCCGGTCCCGAAAATAGCAGCAAATGAACCGACCTATCTGATACGGCGTATGATCACACTGGCGATTGTGATCGCGATGCTGACGGTCAGCTGGCAATTCATGCGAGCCTGGCTGGGGATGTTTTTACAGGATTATCACGGATATTCGAAAGGTAATACACGCGGGTTGATGTCAGGTTACTTCATCGCTGCTGATATCGGATGTATCCTTTCCGGCGTTCTTACTTCTGCACTTATTTTTCGAGGACTGGGAGTTCATTCTGCTCGAAAAGTCGGTTTTGCAATCTTCACTCTGTTAACAGCATCGGCTGCGTTAATTCCGTTTGTGGGAGATGGCTTCATGATGATCGCGCTTTTATACACCGCAGCGGCAGGTATTCTGGGGTTGCATCCGTTTTATTATTCGCTGGCTCAGGAGATTTCCGACAAAAAAATGGGGGTTCTCTCCGGGCTGTTGGCTGCGTTTGCCTGGGTGGTAGCCAGCACCAATCAGATTTATCTGGGAAAGTACATTGAAGCCAACAACAGCTACAAACTCGGCCTGATCATCGTCGGCCTGGCACCAGTAATTGGCCTGATTGCGTTACTGGTACTCTGGCCAGCCCAGCAGGTAATTCATACTGCCTTAGACCAACAGGAAGACTCCACGTAACGCAGACGCCCCAGTGCGGGATAGCCACAACCAAACAGGAATTTGAACCACCAATAGACACCAATGAACACGAATTTTTCTTTTGGAAAATTCATTTCAAACTGTAGGATGGCGTGCTTGCCCCCATCTTCGTGTGCCGAATTGCGTTCAATGAAAAATAGAGAGTAAATCTGTTATCATCATTGTGCCATTGATACACCGGCATGGGACTGATGAGCTGGAAACCGAATTTGATGGGTGCAAGCACGCCATCCTACGACAAACTGAAAAACTGAAGATGTAATGGAATGTTTTCATTTGTATTACTAACGGTAAAAGTTTGCGAACGGCTCGCAAATTATAGAAAAATATCAGTTTGGTTACGGCTATCAGAATGAACCAGCCGTGCTGGGTCCATTCGTGGTTCAAAATAATCCTTTTGACACATCTGGTCACCTTTGCACAGCATTTCATTGATAAGGTATTAACTTCTACGGTTCAATGAAGTTGCATTTCTTTGCTGAAATAATTTGCGAACCGTTCGTAAACTTTTAACGTTAGTGACACAAAGCTGGAGACAAAAGAAGAACAGACAAGGCTTCAGTCTGACAAAATACTCTTCTATGCCTGCTTGTTTCCCCAAACGATCCTCTCTTACACCAATTCCAATGGAGAGTTTTCACTTGATTCCATATTTCCTTCTACATATTCACAACAGAGGTTTATCAGGGATTTTCCATCAATTGGTTTGCTGATGTAGTCATCGCAACCGGCAACAATACACTTCAACCGATCATCATCCATCGCATTGGCAGTCAAGGCTATCACTGGTAATTTATAGCCCTGTTCTCGCAAAGTTCGAGTTGCACTGTAACCATCAATCTCCGGCATCTGCATATCCATTAAAATAATGTGGAAGTTTTCTGCTCGCCTTTCTGCTTCGGCAACTTCATCCAGAGCTATTTTACCATTCTCTGCAACAACGACTTCCGCTCCACTTTTGACGAGGTGGTATGAAATCAGTTTCTGGTTATCTTTGCCGTCCTCTGCAATAAGAATACGTTTTCCATGCAGTGGTGCTTCGTTAATTTCTGCTGCTGATTCAACAGGAGAATTCAACTGTTCGATATGCTTTTCGATCTCATTTTTATCCAGCAAGTTGACATCATTCAGACTTCCAGCTGAAACCGAAAGGCTAAATGTACTCCCTGCATTTTTTCTGGAATAGATTTCAATTCCGCCACCAAGCATTGAGGCCAGAGAATTCGTAATTCTCAGCCCCAGTCCTATTCCGCCATGTTGACGTGATGAAGAACCATCAACCTGGGCGAAAGGCTGATAAGATTCAACATGCTGTTGCTGTTCAGCAGTTAAGCCAATACCTGTGTCGATAATATCAAAAACCATCACATTGTCGTAATCAGAACATTTACGGCAGGAAACGGCAACCGTGACCGAACCCCGCTCTGTGAATTTAATCGCATTATCGATCAGATGATACAATGACTGTTTAAGCCGTTTGGGATCAGAATAAATCTGCTGCGGTATCCTGTTTATATACTTAATATTGAATTCAATACTCTGCTCGACAGCTCTGGGTCGCAGTTCTTTACAAACTGATTCGACAACCTGAATCGGATCCATCAGGACTGGTTCAACAATCAGATCTCCAGAGTCAATTTTTGAGGCATCCAGAATTTCGTTAATCGTGCCAAGAAGCTGGTGACCACATTTTTTAATTGCTTCAATGGCATCAACCGAACGTAATGCATCAGCCTCGAACTCACTGTCACTGCCAAGCAGTTCTGCATAACCCAGAATTGTGGTCATCGGGTTACGAATTTCATGACTCATATTGGTCAGAAATTCTTTCTTCGACTGAGCAGCCTGTTCTGCAATTTTCCTTGCTTTACGAAGTTCCTCAACCAACTCAAAACGCTGCAGTTTCAATTCCGCCCGCTTACCTGTCAACTTCAGTATCTCCAGTACATCCAAAGATTTATTTATCGGGACGTGACTGATAATGGAAAGCAAAGCAATTGGTGCCCCACTTCGATCATGTAATCGAATACCTGCATAACTGGAAGCATTTAGTTTGTTGAAACCTCGAACAGCTGGAAACGCGTTTTGAACATCAGAATTTGTAATCCAATAACCTTGCTCTGCAGTTTCGAAAAAAGGAGTCTCTTTTATTGAAAACTCGGCATCGAGAGCAGATTCACCTGCTTTCCATTCTCCGGAAACTCGTGCCCATTCAACGCCATCCTTATTAACCAGATTCGTAATCGCAACATAAGAGGCATCAAATACAGTACCAACCGTTTGGCAAAGCTTGTTCAGAACTTCCCGCTGATTGCCAGTTGCCTTGAACGAGTTAAGTCCCTGCAGGGCAATTTCACATCTTTTGTGTTGATCAATATCTTCGTGTCGTCCGATGATACGCAGCGCAACGCCTTGCGAATCCCGCTCTGCAACGATTCCATTAGAACGAATCCATTTGTAAGAGTTATCTGAACACTTCAAACGAAATTCCACTTGAAAGGGCTGCTGAGAACTGCCCTGAATTTCAGCAAATTTCTGCAAAGCAGCATCACGATCATCTGTGTGAATTTTGT
>WFOZ01001076.1 GCA_015487825.1 Planctomycetaceae bacterium | reverse complement strand
CACACATTTGAAATTTAATGCGTGATCGATAATCGCGCCAAGTTCGTGATCGTTCACTCCTTTTTTAACGGTGACGACCAGTGAAGTGGCGATATTTAATTCGTTCAGATTCTCTAATGCTTTTTGTCGAATGGAACGAAGATCGACGCCACGCAAATTGATGAGGGCCTCTTTTTCAAGAGAATCGAATTGCAGATAGACTTCAAAGCCCGGCGTGAATTCTGCCAGTTGTTTGACGAACTCTTTATCTTTGGCAATTCGCACGCCGTTGGTGTTGAGCATTAAATGCTTGATCGGTTTTGATTTTGCCAGTTTCAGAATTTCTATAATTTGCGGATGGATCGTTGGCTCTCCGCCGCTAAGTTGCAGCACGTCCGGCTCCCCTTCACTTTCGACGAGCGCGTCCATCATCGCATCAATTTTATCGAGAGAGAGATTCGTTTTCTTTTGAGGCGAAGATTCTGCAAAACAGACCGGGCATTCCAGATTGCAATGTTCGTTGATTTCGATCAAAGCGAGACAACTATGCTGTTCGTGATCGGGACATAATCCACAATCGAGAGGACAACCGAAATCGGTCACGGTTTGATATTTGAGTGGACGATCACCCGGTTTGATGAATTGTTTGCAACGGCGAAAGTAGTCGACATCGGTAGAAACTTTCGTCTTTTGCACGCCATGCGTCTTGCATCGTTTCTGGTAGAAAACATCGTTCCCTTCAAATAGAATTTTGGCGGGGACCGGTTGCAGGCATTCTTCACATAAAGAAGTTGTCTGTCCGTAAAAAACATACGAGGTTTGCTTACGCGGGGCGATTGTCATGATGTTCTTATCAATTATTGCTGCTAAATTGTTTTTGGCAGTACAGGGGCTTTTAGAATCATGAAGATGCTGTACATAATTATCAGTAGGCAAGCATACTGGAAAATGTTCAATGAGCCAGCAATATCCTGATACGGTTTAAAAAACTCCCACAAAAAACGTTGAGACGCATAAAACCCGACACAGAGATAGAACCCGTACCGAACGATGATGTTCTTGCGATATTTCAGAATTGCCAGAACGATCAGCAGGAACAGCAGCATCGAAAAACTTTCGTAAAGCTGGACTGGATGCCGGGGGATGCCGTCACCGGAATCCCATCCCCATGCCAGGTTCGTCGGGATGCCGTGCGTGTTATCGTGTAAACCGGAAAGCAGGCATCCGAAGCGTCCCACGATAATGCAGATAGAAAAAGGAACAACGTAAATGTATCCGGTAGAGCCGATTGTGCCTCTTCGCAGTTTGTATATTTCAACCATCGCGGTTGCCCCGAGTAACGCCCCAAGCACACTGCGACCGATTTGAGGAATACCGGAAAGGTATAAATTGGCGGTCCCCAGCAGATACGCTCCAGCCAGACTTCCCAGACTCAAAAAGATGAAATATCCATGCCCGATGTTGGCAGTTGTTTTCGGTAACGAATCTTGAAACCGCCAGCGATAAACAAGCCAACCGGATAAAATCGCCAGCGAAATTGCGAGCAGGTCGAAACTCGTGTGGATAATAAACGAATACAGCATTCAGGTGAAATTCCATTGCTAAAAAGGGGAATTAGCTGGACAGTGTCAGGTTCAACTCGTTCCCAAGTTCCTGCTTGGGAACGCACGGCTGGAAAGGTCCTCCTTCCTGCGTGTTTTCGTTCGTTTTAGGTGATGTTATGGTTCCCAAGGTGGACCTTGGGAACCAGGGCAGGGGATGGTAATACTTTCTCAGCTGGGAAAATCTCTGGCACTAACTTCCTGTATCCAATGGCGTGCGATCAGTTCGTGTCCCTGAGGAAGAGGATGGATGCCATCCCAGATCCAATGTTCCGGAGAAGTTGCTTTTGCAGCGGTATCAAAGATATCCTGTGTTTTGATGTGAATCGCGTTGTACTCCAAGGCAAGTTTGCTGACAACAGGAAGGAGTGGATCGGTCTGCTCGCGCCTTTTTTTGAAAGCCTCTTCGTTAGAGAACCTGCCGGATGCCAGAACAAAGGGGTCGAGCAAAACGAGTCTCAGGGCCGGATTGGATTTTCGGCTTGTCTCAAGAAGATAGCGATAGTCCGCTTCCCATTTAGCAAGATCGACACCTTCAGGGCTATGGTTTACATCGTTAGTGCCGATAAGAATGCTGAGTAAATCGGGCTCCATTTCAATGGCATCCTTTTGCCAGCGATTGCGAAGGTCACCAACTGTATGACCACTCATGCCGCGAGTGAAGAATTCGAGCTGAGCATCCGGCAGATCAACACCAAGGCGGGCAGCGATCAGATAGACATAGCTGTGTCCCAGATAATGATTTCGGTCTTTCTGATTGCGTCCCCATTTCATATCGGTGATGGAGTCCCCCTGAAAAAGAAGACGGCATCCTTTTTTGAACCGGGGGAGGAGGTAATTGTATCCGTTGACTCCAGAAGCAGGAACTCCGGCATCTTCCGCCTTGGTGCAGGCACCCAATGAAGCAACAGTCGCGCCCGCTGCACTGCCAGTAAGAAATTTACGCCGATTGATCATGGCAATTATCCTGAAATTTGTACTGTTTCTTTACACGATATTGTACACGAAATTCCCTTGGCCCAGTAAGTTCAGTGATGCTAAAACACGAACTCCAACCGAATTCAAAATATTGAATGGTTTCTCTCGCTCAAGTCTGGATTAGCGTCTGGGGGGCATTAATAAAGAGGCGAGTTGTTATCCGGAGGGGACATTTTCAGGTGTTGCCAGGCGGCGGCGGTTACCATGCGGCCGCGGGGGGTTCTTTGAATGAAACCCTGTCGCAGCAGAAACGGTTCGACTTCGTCCTGCAGAGTATCTGGCGGAACATTCAGGCTGTGGCCGATCGCATCGAGACCAGCCGGTCCGCCGGAGTAGACGGTCATTATTGTTTGCAGATAACGGCGGTCCATTTCTTCCAGACCGATTCGATCGATTTCGATCATCGCGAGCGCTTCCTGGGCGATTGGTTCAGAAATCGTATCGACTTTATGCTGCACCTGTGAAAAATCGCGTATCCAGCGTAGCAGGTTATTCGCTTTTCGTGGAGTCCCCCGGCTGCGGAAAGCAATTTCCATCGAGGCTTCTTCTGAGAGTTCCGTTTTCAAAATGCGGGCATTGCGTCGAAGTAGAAAAGCGAGTTCTTCTATTTCGTAAAAATCAAAATGTGCCCGATTGACAAACCGATCCCGTAATGGAGCCGTCAACATTCCGCTACGTGTGGTTGCACCAACAATCGTAAATGGTTTGAGTGTCATATTGATCGTGCGGGCGTTGATCCCTTCGCCGACTGCGATATCAACACGAAAATCTTCCATTGCAGGATAGATGAATTCTTCAACAGCAGGGGGAAGCCGATGAATTTCATCGATAAATAGAATCGAGCGTTCGCTGGCACGTGTCAGATAAGGAAGCAGGTCTTTGGGAGCGCGCAATGTCGGAGCAGAGGTGATTTGGAAATCGCTATTGAGTTCTTTATGCAGCACCGTGGCTAATGTTGTTTTGCCTAATCCGGGAGGCCCTTCAAACAGCAGGTGCCCCAGTGCTTCGTTCCGGTTCTGAGCAGCGGTAAGGATAATTCGGATGCGATCAACCACTTTTTGCTGCCCAACCACTTCAGCAAGTGATTGCGGACGCAGTCCCTCATCCAGTTCGCGATCATTAATCGCGAAAGAAGAAGAGGAAGGCGTTTTCGATGCTTCCTCTGCGCTCGATGCCCCGGTGACAACCGTTTTTCTTGCCATCCTTAGTCTGTTATCCTCATGAAATACTAAATCCGAAACAAATTCTAAACAATATTATCCGCAGGCTTGGTCGCGAGCTCGCTTTTGTTTTGGATCGAACGACCAATGAAACGAACAGGGCTGAATTGCTGGGTCTTGACCCCTCCTACGTTACTGAAATGTAGGATGGCGTGCTTGCACCCATCAAATGTGGTTTCCACTATTATAAATCTAATGCCGTATCAATCTCATGCTGTTGAATCAATGGCAGAATAATAACAGATTTACTCTCTAATTTTCATGAAACGCAACCCGGCACACAAAGGAGTAGTCCCGAAATAAGTTCCCGGTTTATCGTAGGGTGCGTCGTGACGCACCAGGTCGTT
>WFOZ01001075.1 GCA_015487825.1 Planctomycetaceae bacterium | reverse complement strand
GAACGATGATGGCTCGCAAAAGGTCCTGGTGATTGATCCCAACGAAGCACGCGGGCGCGGAGTTGCGACAGCGGTCAGCCAAATGGGATACAAGCAGCAGACGGCATCAACAGGAAAAACAGGGTTCGAACAAGCTGCTGGTCGCGGAGACATTTCGTTGGTGCTGATGCATCTGAACTGTGTCGATTGGGATCTTTCTCAGACGATCGCAAATTTCAGGGCAGATGCCAGAACAGCCGGTTTACCGATTGTTGTGTATGGACCGACGTTTATGGAAAATGAATTATTGACAACAATTCAACGGACTTCACGATGTATGTATCTGGTTTATTCAGACAAACGAGAAGATGTTGAAAGACAGTTGGCTCCATTCCTGAGCACTCAGATGGCTCCACCACTTACGGCACAACAACGCGCATCACGTGCAGAAGCAGCTGCGTACTGGTTGGCTCAGATTGCCAATGGAAGCAGGTCGGGGATTTTCAATTTAGCTCCTGCAGCTGAATCGTTATTCAATGCGATCAATACTCCAGCGATTGCTTCAGATGCTGTTGCTGCTTTAACCAAAATTCCCACAAATGAATCTCAGATGTATTTGGCAGAAGCAGTTATCGCTCAGAACCAGTCGCAGGAAATTCGTCACCAGGCTTCTTTGTCACTCGCATATCATGTGCAAAAACATGGATTGTTAATTAACGATGAGCTGGTTGTCAGATTGAAAGCTCTCTGGAAAAGTGAGCAGGATCCCTCTGTGCATACAGCATTAACATCAGTCATCGGCAGTCTCAAACCTTCTGCAGCGATGACTGAAACGCGAATGCAATCTTACAAAATCCCAGCATTACCCGCTAAGAATTAAGAGTTGTGTTAGCTGGACAGCGCCAGGTTCTATTTGAGGATTGATGTGAGTCGTGATATAACTTGATGTTATTTCCTCGTCCCCAAGATTCACCTTGGGAACGCAAGGGACTGATGCTCCTGCTTTACGTCGGAACTAATAATCATCCTGACTTTACCGGATTCTATGTGCAGCCGGTTTGAGTGATCGAAAATCGTTTTGCATCAAGCAATTACTGTCGAGTCTTACTTTTTTTGGCCTTCAGCCAATAAGAAAAAGTATTGAAATTACTGGCACATAGAATCCGGTAGAGTCAGAAATCATCTATAACGAACGAAAACACGTGGAAAGGAGGACCTTCTCGGCCGTGCATTTCCAAGCAGGAGCTTGGGAACGAGTTGAACCTGGCGCTGTCCAGTTAATCGTCTTTAGAGATAATGCTGGGGCCCTTGCCGAATTTCTTTTCGTATTTCCCATTTCCCATTTTTTCGTATTTGGTGAAGCCGAGGCTGTCGAGCTTTTTGTCATCCTTCATGCTGCGTTCCATGTTCATATCCATCCAGCGGGTGCCGATAGCTGCAGCGGTGATGACACGTCGCACAGGCTCACCCGTTTCAGGGTGAGTCGTTAATGCATCTTCTGCGATTGGCTGAGTGATTTCAAATCGCTCGCCCGGTTGGCCATCTTCTTTAATAACTTCGTAGATATAGACAGGCATGATTATCCTCTGTTTTTCATCACGGTAACGACAGAAACCCACTTCCTCGATTATAACACGCTCGGTGAGGAGAAGAAAGTTCTTATCCGGGTTTGCAATGGTTGTGAATAAAATACTGCCGGAATTGAAACAAGCTGTTTCAGCATGGTACAATGAACTCACTGATAACCATATCGGCCCCACCCTCTCACTTCCACACATGAGGTAGTAACATGAAATCTCCTTCCTGCCTGAAACTGCTTTCGTTTTCCTTTTTCGTTTTGCTGGCCTTTTGCCCGAATACAAATGATGCTGAGGAAAAAGACCCGCTTCTGTTTCCTGTTGCCCCAAATGATGCAGCGGGATTCAGACAAACATTGTCGCAGTTAAAAGAAGTTCGTTCTCAGGGAGTGATTAAACCTGTTGTTATCGAAATTCCCGCAGGAACCTACTTCTTCGAAAAGACGATTCAACTGACGCCCGAATTTGTTGGCGAGGGGCTGACGTTGAAATCAGTTGCAAAGGCGAACGAAGAAGTCATTTTCTCGGGTGGGCTTCCTCTCGAAAAAGGAATGCGTGATGTTCAGGGGAACTGGCGATATCAACTTCCCGAAGGTTGGAAAAAGCAGGTTGCTCCTCGAGTTCTGTTGATCAATCACAAACTGCAAAGTGCTGCACGGTATCCGAACGATGGTTATCTGCGAATTGAAAAATCATTTGCTGACAAACGCAGCGGCTTTATCGTTGCAGAAGGTGATTTGCCAGGCGGTCTCGATTTGAACGCAGCACCCTGCGATCTGGTCTTTCTGCATGACTGGTCAAGCAGTCGGCTGCCGATTGCTTCTTATCAATCGAAATCCCGGGAACTGCGTACTCTTGGGCCGATTGGCTGTTCGGCTCGTCATTTTTCCATCGATTTTTTCGAAAAGCAGCCACGATACTGGCTCGAAGGCCATCCCGATTTTGCAGACCTGCCCGGCGAGTGGTACATCGATCATAAAACAGGGCAGATTGTTCTGCTTGCGTCAAAAAATGAAAAACAAGCCCCTGATTTGATTCTGCCTCGTCTGTCGGAAATTTTGGTTGCCTTCGGAACGCAGGAAAAACCGTTGCAGAATTTTACTGTTCGAGGAATCACTTTTACGGGAACAAGATTTCCGATGCCTGTAGGAGGAATCGCAGGGATCCAGGCGACGATGCACGAACCGCGAGATGCACAGGGGCAGATCGCATCGAAAACCCGCCCGATGCTTCAGGCGGCTGTGAAAATCGAACGGGCAGTCGGCTGTCATCTGATTGATTGCAAATTTCAGGCACTGGGTGGAACGGCAATCTGGCTTGCCGGTCAAACAAAATCTTGCAGCATTCGGCATTGCAACATCCAGCACGTAGGAGGCAACGGCATCAATCTGGGAGAGGATAGTTCTCGTCACGTTGATGGAAAGCTGTGGTATCAGGCGGCTCCGCAGCAGGTTTCAACGAACAACAAAGTGGAGCGATGCGAAATTAGTTTTTGTGGTCAGATGTTGCCCGGCTCTGTTGGCATCTGGGCTGCACTTCAAAAACAGGTCGACATTGCCAACAACTCTGTTCATGACACTCCTTACACCGGAATTTCTTTGGGGTGGCTTTGGAGCGAGGTGCCCAGCCCGGCTGGTGAAAATAAAATTCGGGGTAATAAAATCGAATTCGTGATGCAGATGCTCAGCGACGGCGGCGGTATTTACACACTCGGGCGACAACCAGGCAGCATCATCGAAAACAACATCATTTCCGATGTACCACTCAATGCCGGACGAGCCGAATCGAACGGGATGTTTCTGGATCAGGGGACGGCCGGTTTTATTATTCGCCACAATACAATCCGTAGAATAGACCGCTCGCCGCTTCGGTTTCATCGAGCAGGAAAAAATGAAGCAGTCGAAAATCGCTGGGATCTTGCAACAGATCAAATGCCACCGGTTCGGTACAACAGCACCCCGGAAGAAAATATCACGGTCAAAGATAACACGGTTCTTCCTGCTCAGAAGCAGATTTACCTGATCGGCAATTCTCTCACCTGGGATACGGTTCCTCCACTCTTGGATGGGCATGTTCACTGGCATGTCGATTGCGGGAAAAGTTTGAAATACATTCACGATCATCCTGAGCAGCCGTGTGTTTCCACTTCGAGAATCTGGCCACTGGCGTTACGGACAACGCAATTCGATTTTGTCAGTTTCCAGCCACACTACGGAGCATCGTTGGAGGAAGACCTGGCAACGATTTCCCAATGGATTGAAATGCAAAACAAAGCGACATTCATCATTCATACCGGCTGGGCAGCTTCTGCTTCTTTAGTTGAAGAATGGAAAGATGCCGACCCTGCAGGATCGCCCACGCACAGCAAAGCGTACCTCAACGAATTATTGAAACGCCTGCAGGAAAAATATCCTGGGCGTTCTTTCCGTTCCACAAACGCGATGGACTATCTGCATCAGATTAAAGCGGACATCAAAGCCGGGAAGGCCCCCTTTGATGCCATCGAAGATATTTACCGCGATGCAATTCACATGAAAATGGAGACGGGGCGTTATCTGATGCACAATGTCGTTAGAAAAACGCTCGGTCAACCACACAAAGCCGAAGGTTTTCCTGAAACAGATCCAAAAACCAAAGAGTACCTTGATGAGCTTCTGAAAAAGAACCCTGACTGATAAAGCATTGTAGCCACCGTCACCAGACGGTGGGAATAACGCTACGTTGTTCTCGCATCCATCCACGCTCTGGTGAGCGTGGCTACTCTGTTCGTAAAAAACGAGGAGGGCAGCAATAGTAGGGTACGTTGTTTATGATTGTGAGAGTTCCCGTGAGCGGTTTGCTGCGGCCTGGACGGCGTCCATCAACGCGGCTCTTAATCCGCCCTGTTCCAGTGCAGCGACCGCGGCGATGGTTGTGAGTTTGATGTTTGAACGTTCTTGTAATGATCCAATCCGTCAACAACTCGAGCAACCGATTTCACAAATCGCGATCACTCATTTCGTCAGGCGGGAGCCTGACCTACACCACTGTGTTGGGATACGCTCCGCTATCCCAACCTACAAAAAAATCACAACATTTTCCCCGCGCTACGTCACTTCAGAGTTCATATCTCCACTGATCACATAATACCGCACATAATGGGATTGTGAAGAGATAGGCTGTTAAACAATTGAATCTGACAACTTTTATCTCAACAGACTCCGGTAGCTAAACAGAACAAGTGAGCCGCGTAGCCACAAGAGGCAGGGAATATGCCATGTTAACAAACAAACGTGCCAACTCAATTCATTTCAAAAGTCTCGTAGCGACTGTCTTGAAGATCAATTTTATCGCCCGTATTGAAAATCAGGAATCTTTTATCTACTCGACAGCCTCTCCTTGCTCATCGTCAGGCGGGAGCCTGGCCTACACCACTGCTCCTTGATGAGGTGGATTACGAAAACGTTGCATCACCTGTTCCAAATCCCGATAAAACTTTATGGACTTCTTTGGCAGAAACCTTGAAAAATTCTCGCCTTGCGTTCACCCTGTATTTAGAAAAATGATTGTGTAGAACTTTTTCAACGTGAGCCATATCGTCAACATACGCAGCATAATAACACTCGTATGGTGTTGGAACACCTGTTGAATTCAGTTGACTGATTCGATTTGAAACGCTGCCGCCAGTCATTCCAATCTTAACAAGTTCCGGATAGGATTCGTTTACAAGGATATAAACACACCCGCGGATCTCTTCCTCGGAATCAATCCCACCTTGCATCTCTTTATCCATGTCGTCAGGTGGCAAAAACATAGATGAAGAGATATAGTTTAGTGACTCATCTTCAGGAGTAAACAACACGCTGTCATTGTTTCTTATGATGTAATCATCAGAATAATTGTCATTACCAATAATATATTTAGATAACCTGTCAATTATTATAGATGGAATTTCAAATGCGATTAAACATGGGGTGCCATCAATAAAACGGGCGTTGGCAAAAATATTAATCCCGTTTGTCAATGAAGGAGAGCAGGTTCTTTCATTTAAGGTTTCTAACGACAGTACGTTTGATCTCCATTTACCTCTTTGACTAAATATGCTAATAACCGAATCTGCTATATGAAGTTCTTTTCCGTAATGGTCTTTAGCATCTAATGTAATAAATCTAACTAAATTATTTTCGTTTTGATGAATTAGTTCAATTGACAACATATCCTTTCCAATTTGGATACGGTAACAAATAATACCAGGTGAATTTCCCCCATCTTGAATATTCTGCGTGCATTCAAATACTGCTAGTGTGTCATAATAATCCATAATGTGGTGTATACGTTCTTTATTCTCACCACACACTTCGTAGAAACTATTGAATACGTCGTCATTGTAACGAACGGTAATTATGTCGCACGTTTTATTGCTTAACGCCTCGTTGCTCTTAAATTCTACATCGTTTATTTCCGAGCATGATTTCCAAGGACCGTTATTAACGCTTATCCAATCGTCTTTAGTGTACAACCCGGATTCTTCAATTACTTTTTTTGCAAATTCTGGTGATATTGCATCGCATGTGCCGATTTTGTTTTTCAATTGTATTTTCATTGTATCAATGGCGCCTATACTGAGTCTTCATAAGAGAAAGTTCCGTAGGTCAGGCGGGAGCCTGACCTACACCACTGTGTTGGGATACGCTCCGCTATCCCAACCTACAATAAAATCACAACATTTTCCCCGCGCTACGTCACTGCTGGGCAAGCCAGACAGTGGCACACATCCATCGTTCATGCTTTTTTTGGTTTGATGAACATCATTCCTGAGGGGGTGACCCAGTTTGTTCTCAGGTCGACTCGGAACCATCCTTCGCTGTTCATTTTGTGGATGCGGGCCGGGGAGCGTCTGCCGAATTCTTTGAGGTCGTATTGTGCCCAGGTTTTTCCCATATCAGTGGAAATAATAAATCCCGTATCCATTGTCGATGCGGGGGCGCAGTGCGTTGCCAGGATGACGCCATCCTGAATGACCATGCAAGCCGATTCGACTCCCGGATTGAAAAGCCGTGTGTGCTTTTCCGGCTTGGTGATGTCAGCCGGATTGCATTTGAAAATGCCACGGTCGTACGGCTTGGGACCGTTCGAATCGCTGATCCAGTACAGTTCTCCATCGACGAAATTGATGCCACCGCATTTGTAACGCGAGTTCGACATGTCCGAGATGATCACCTTCCACTGCCACTGGTCTTTGGCTGCGTCATAAGTGCCTCGCAGCCAATGGCATTCGTGGGCTTCGGGCCTGTTGTGGTCGCCGGTGCAGGCGTAAAACGCATCTTCGGTCGGGTTGTATGTCACGCAGTGGATGTGACGGCAAAAGACCGGATTGCTGGCATCACCAAGAAGTCTGCCTGTCTTGCCTCCGCCTCCGGATCCGTTATCCCGAATGTAAGGATTTTGTCCGAAGGAGTACGCGATTTTGACGGTTTGCCCGTTGTCAGTCGAGTAGTAAATGTTGACCGGCGATGCGCCATCAATCACGTTGCAGTAATTCCCCCAGACAAGCATCTCTTTTCCGTTCACTTCCCATGTATCAACACCCGTAAGACTGTGAAAGTACCAGCCGGGGCGGGCGGGGTTTTGTGGGG
>WFOZ01001074.1 GCA_015487825.1 Planctomycetaceae bacterium | reverse complement strand
GTTTCATAGGTTCATCGTACAAATCTACTGAAGACCAAGTATCGAAAGAGAGCATACGCTTTCCAGCGAGGGATGCAAATCATTATAGTCATCACAACGTTAGATCTCTTGCAGGAGGCAAGTTTTAGTATCAAATTGAAAGAACAGAGGATGGCTCAGACGCTTCAAGTCTGAGTTGTGAAGTAATATGAAGCCGAGAATACGTTTGCATCAATCATAAGACTTGCAAATTTATAGCCAGGGCAGCGGGGTGCGGGGAATGATTCGATATTCGCAAACCACATTCCCGGCTTCTTGTGGCTGCGCCACCCAGACACTTCGTGTCTGGGCCATCCTTGAGAACAATTCAACGTAAAAAAACAAAAATATGAATTTAGAAACTCCCTCGAAAAATCCGCAGGGGCAACCGCCTGTGCAGTCAGAAATTCAATCTGCCTTCTGGCATTTATGCGAAGTGGTCGCGAAATTGCGTTCTCCTGAAGGGTGTCCCTGGGATCGTAAACAGACGCTGAAATCGATTAAGCCGTACACGCTGGAGGAAACCTACGAACTGCTCGAAGCGATTGATTCGGGGGATGATACCGCGATTACCGAAGAGTTGGGGGATGTACTGCTTCAGGTTATTCTCGATGCCCAGATTGCAGCCGATGAAAAGCGATTTGATATTGTCGATGTCGTACGGGGCATCACCGAAAAAATGATCCGCAGGCATCCACATGTTTTTGGAGATCAGCAAATTGATTCGGCTGATGAAGTGAAGGGTGTCTGGGATCGCATTAAGCAAAGCGAAAAGCAGGAGCGAACCTCCCGGCTTGATGGGATTCCGAAACAGATGCCCGCTTTAGCCAAGGCGTTGCGTTTGCAGGAAAAAGCGGCTTGTGTTGGCTACGATTTTCCGCATCGTGATATGCTGTTCGATAAACTTCGTGAAGAACTAGATGAACTGCGAGATGAACTTTATGAAAACGATCAACCCCCGGAAAGAATAATTGATATCCATAGCGAACATACCCCTGACGAAGAAATTACCGATGCAGATCGCCGTGGTCGTATTGAAGGGGAGTTGGGCGATGTTCTGTTTGTGATCGCCAATATCGCCCGTCGCTGGAAAGTGAACCCTGAAGAAGCACTTCGCAAAACAAATGCAAAATTTACCCGCCGGTTTCAAGCGATTGAACAGGGTTTGAAACGCGATCAACAATCGATCGAACAGGCAACACTGGTCGAAATGGAAGCGTATTATCAGCAGGAGAAACAACGTGAAAAAGAACAGGGCGAAAAAGAACAGGCAAGCCAGAACTGCGACAATTCGGACTGACCGCATCACTCGAACAGTCTCTAACTTTTTGTTACATTGAACCGAGTCTATTGAGCCGTGATCCCAGTAGGGGGAGGCCAAAATTTAATTTGAACAAAGGCTGATTTGAGATGACTGATTCTAAAATTTCACAGTGCCTGCAAGCAATAACCGAAGCCGCTCAGCAGAAGAAGTTGACTGAGGGGGCTATCGAAAATATCACACGCTGGTTGACACAACCGCAATATGCCCAATACGCAGATGCAATTTGCGAGTTGATTGACAAACAGGAATTTGCGGAACTGGATCGTCTTTTCTGGGAGGTGATCGCGTTCGGCACCGGTGGCAGACGCGGGTTGATGTCGGATTTCGGTTCTGCAACGATCAATCCACGAACGATTGCAGAATCGGCTCACGGGTTGGCAACCTATCTGAAACAGTCGGGCGAGCAGAAATCCGGCAAAGCGGTCATCACCTGCGACACTCGAAATCGCTCAGACGAATTTGCTCGATTGACTGCATCAGTCCTGGCTGCTCATGGATTGCATGTTTATTATTTTGAGCAGGCTCGTTCAACCCCCGAACTTTCTTTTGCGGTTCGGCATCTCGTTTGCGATATCGGCGTGATGATCACCGCTTCGCACAACCCGCCTGCGGATAACGGCTTCAAAGCGTACTGGAACACCGGGGGGCAGGTTTTACCGCCGCATGATAAAGGGATTGTTGATTGTGTTTATACCGCAGGAGAAATCCCGCAAGTTGATTTCGATCAGGCGATACAGGCGGGAAACATCGAGATGATCGGCAGCGAAATTGATGTCGCCTATCATAACGCGGTACTGGAAATGTCACTTTCAAAGAATCGCAATTTGAATGCCATTTATACCCCGCTGCATGGAGTTGGCGAAACCGCTTGTTTTGAAATTCTGAAACAAGCTGGCTTTTCGGGAGTTGAAATTCTGGAATGCCAGCGGGAACAAAATGGAAATTTCCCTAACGTCGATCAGCACATGCCCAACCCGGAACGAGTGGAGGTTTTTCAGCAGGGAATTGAACGAGCAAAAGAAACAGGGGCTACGGTGATACTCGCTTCTGACCCAGATGCAGACCGGCTGGGCGTTTGCGTTCGGGATCAATCAGGCGATTTTATTCATCTGACCGGGAACCAGATTGGTACGCTGATCGTCGATCATATTCTGCGACATCGAAACGCAGCCGGGACGTTAAGCGAAAAACATTTCGTTGTCGAAACAC
>WFOZ01001073.1 GCA_015487825.1 Planctomycetaceae bacterium | reverse complement strand
TCGGAAAGAAAGTGCGGCAGAGCAAAAACGAAGGATATGTTAAAAAGTTTCGCGATTATATAAATGATAGTGTCACAGATAAAGATAAAGCAAACCTATGGGACGGCACTGAATTAGCCAAGGATTTGACAAAGCTTGCCGCTCTGGATGGCTCTGGATATGTGGGTTTTATTATGCTGGATGGCAATAACATGGGCGAACTTTTAGAAGGAATAGAACAAAAGGAACATTATAGACAATATTCCAATACTCTGAAACAAACGGTAGAGCACCTGGTTTATGAAGCCCTTTTGAAGGAAGGCAAACCAATCCAAGGAGTATTGCCGTTTGAAATCGTTCTTATTGGAGGAGATGATATTATCATTTTCACTACCGCAAAACTCGCCATGCCGTTTGCCCTTGCTGTGCTGAAGGGATTCGAAGAGAGCACTGACCAAATTCTGGAGGCAGCAAATATCAAGAAGGATAGATCAAAAAAACTCACCATGTCTGCAGGCGTGGTCTATGCTCATGGCAACTTTCCGATTCCGGCTTTGGTTGAAATTGGCGAAGGCCTGATGAAGAATGCGAAAGCCTATGCTGACCAATATAGGCAAAAAAGTGGCGAGGAGGTTAGCGCGATTGATTTTATGTTGGTCACGGGAAGTATGTTTGATCTCGAAACAGCAAAAGACATCAGTCGAGCGATGCGGCCTTTCACGCGCGACAGCATGGAAAAACTGGCACAACATGCTTCCGAACTTGACATTCCGGCGTCGCAATTGCATCGGATTTATGAGGCCTGTGTAAGTGGAAGACTGGTCGATGGTATAATGGCAACTTTACAGATGATGGGCCGATTGCGGGATGGGCGACAGCGTGAAAAGATAAAGCAAGTACTTGATCTTTTCAGTATTATCCCAAAAGAGAAAAGAGCTCTTTATTGGCCTTGGACGCGCCTCGATGGACCAGAAAAGCACAAGAGCATTCTGGTTGATTTAATCGATCTGCATCGTTTTGCGAAATGAGGAGAAAGTCAATGGTTGCTAAACTTGAAACTGTTGCACCAAGACTTCGCATTGATATTACCTATTTAGTGAAAATGATCGGCGGCCTCGCTGTTTATTCCGGGTTTTCGCGCGGTATCGTGGATCGCACCGTTGTTCGAGGACTGGACGGTTTACCGTATTTGCCGGCATCGACGCTGAAGGGCAGAGCAAGGGACATGGCCGAAAAGCTGGCCAAAGTATGGGGGATTCATGTCTGTGAAAGCCCCGATCCCAAAACGATGTGTCCGGCAAAGCACGTGGCAGCAGATGAATACTGCCTGGTTTGCCGTACCTTTGGCATGCCTGGACGTTCATCAGTGAGCGGGAATACGGGGCTTATTTGGCGGGACGCGCATTTAGTTGATGAGGATATTTTGCAAAATGATAATAAGCAATCACCACAAAGGTTTTTCTATCAACGAACACAAGTTCAAATATCTCGTCCTCGAGGCGTGGCCCTGGCAAAGCATCTATTTACAAGTGAAAACACGATAGAAGATCTTGTATTCAAAGGACGTATCCGGGGCTGGTTGGAAAAAACATATATTGAAGGATCAACTATCCCGGATGCCCTGGTTCTTTTGTGTGCGGCTCTCAAACTAATAAATTTTGTTGGCGGGGGTAAGAGTCGTGGCCTCGGTCAATGTGAAGTTGAATTTATAGGAAAAATTGAAGTAGGAGATCAGAAATTCGAACCCAAAGAGGTCTTGCAGTATGTTAACAACCTTGGAAACCGTACCTAATCACCGCTATCGATTGGTTTTGAAAGCCCTGTCGCCCATTGCACTGCTGCGTACGAGGGTTTCGACCCAATTCGGTAAGTCATTAGACTATATCCCCGGTGCTACGGTCAGGGGAGCAATAGCGGAAATTTTTCTAAATAAGCGAGGAAGTAATGATCCGCTTTTTCAGCGCATATTTGTAAATGAAGCCGTTCGATTTCATGATTTTTTGCCGGCTGTTGACTCTGAACCGGCAACGCTTTTACCCTTATCAGCCAGTGCTTGTAAGCGACATAAACTCGGTCATGCCGCAAGCTTGAGAGACCGCTTGATTGATTCGATGCTACAGTCCTATCTCTTGGATTCTGATGCAGGATATGAATGCCCAGAATGTCAAAAGGAATTAGATCGGGTTTCCGGCTATGTTTACCGAAATGGTGATCACTGGGAGCAGAGAAAGTTGCAGCGTCAACTACGAATGCACGTAGGTATATCTCGCGCGAGAGGATCTGCTTTACACGGATTGCTTTTTTCATACGATATGTTGACTCAGAAACAATTTATTGCGGTGGATACTAACGCGTCAAATGGAGATGAGTCAGAAAATGCTCTCATATTTGCAGGTGAAATAGAAGTATTTGGGGAAGATTCGGAACAATTATGGGCAGAATTCCTTAATGCCATTGGAAACGACCATTTGAGCGTGGGAAAAGCACGAACCCGTGGGTTGGGAGAACTTAAAATCGAGAAGACGGTGCCTCTTGATCATAGTGATGATTTTGACGATAGGTGGGCGGCTTTTAACACAGCGATGCAGGAAAGGGGAGCCTCGGGCGAATATTGCTATTTCTCTGTTACACTGAAAAGCCATCTCATTCTGCGGGACCGGTTGGGGAGGCCGGTATTGGAGAACTTCGGCACTGAAAGGTGTCCGGTCTTTGGGAAGATGAACGGTGTTGAACGAATGGTTGCCTTTACC
>WFOZ01001072.1 GCA_015487825.1 Planctomycetaceae bacterium | reverse complement strand
TCGGTAATCCATACTGGATCATTCGCAGGCATAACGAAGCGTCAAACTTCATTGTTTCCCGCATTGGATATTTTTCCCTGCGAGTAGAGATGACAATCAGCGTCAGGAAAAAAACTGCTGCAAAAATGTTTGCAGTAACAGTCGCCAGGGCTGCCCCCCAGATCCCCAAAGCAGGAAAGGGGCCGATACCGAAAATCAGAATATAATCCAAAGCCAGATTGATTCCGACAGCTGACATATTGACAATCATCACCACAGCTGTCCTGCCTTTGCCCGAAAAGAAGCCGGAGAGAGTGGTCATTAATAACACCGCAGGCGTGCCGAGACAAAGTGTCGAGAAGTAAGTGACTTCGGCTACCTGAACATCCCGGGGATGTCCCATGAATTCAAAAATGGCAGGTGCTGCCAATGAGAGTAAAGCGAGTCCGGCTCCCAGGACCAATGCCATTGCTGAGGCCTGCCATACAACGGCAGCAACACGGTCTCGCCGGTTTGCTCCTTCATATTGAGCCACGAACGTACCGGTATAATTAGCAATCCCGTATGCGAAGCTCAGGAAAGTCCAGTTCAGCATTCCAGCAGGCATCGTTGCAGCCAAAGCTGTATTAGAATGCCAGGTAAGAAAGATGCGATCTGCAAAATTCATCAGGGATTGCGAACCAAAGCTGATAATCAATGGCAGGGCGATAAGCAACAATTCATGCAATGAACCGGCACGGGCACTGGAAATCGGTTCCCTGGAAGCGGTCTGGTTCATCGTTGAAGCTTACTGAATCAGAGAAGTTGTTTCGGGGCTGTTCTTGAAACTATCTGGAGAGCAAATATACAACTGACACCGCAGTTGCGATTTGGTAACCTGTCTTTCCAGTAAACGGTAAGAAGGTTCGAATAAAAAAGCGAGGATACCCTGTGAAAGGAACCCTCGCTTTAAATACTTTACCTCTTTGGGCAGAAAATAATCGCCGTAGAGGATATATGTGGAGCACTCTATTGAATTCATTTAACTTCAAATGATCAACAGGTGTTAATGATACCGTGAATAGAACTTTCGAATAAAGAAATGAAATGAGATGGACCTGGTCAAACTCGCGCCACCGGCACGATATCCATGCAGGCCCGCCGTTCTGGAATCGGAGCGAAACAATCGTGCCGTGTATACTCCTCTCCACACAGCAAGCAAACAACCACCAGACTCACACATTCTGTCTCGCCCCTCAGGCATGAAAAGCAGAATATGAAAATCGCGGCAGTAAATAGTTGCTTGTTAACTCGCCAGGCAGATTACGACTGGTATTGCCTGATGACTCCGTTCACAACTCCAAGTACCTCAACATTGTTGGAGTAAATTGGCTTCATGGATGAATTTGCCGGTTCCAGACGAACGCGATTTGCTTCTTTGTAAAACCTTTTCAAAGTTGCGTCAGTGCCATCCACAAGCGCGACAACAATATCGCCATCGTTGCAGGTATTCTGTTTTTTAACAACGACATAGTCGCCTTCTGCAATATGATCATCAATCATTGAGTCGCCTTTGACTCGCAGGCAGAAACGGGAATCGTCGTCAAACAGTCCTGAAAAATCGACTTTTTCTTCATCTTCAATAGCCAGCACTGGTGAACCAGCCTGAATCTGACCAGCCAACTTCATTGAAGTCGATCTCATTTGTGAGTGATCTGTTAACTGAATTGCTCGAGACATGTGAGACTCTCGAGTGATCAACCCTTTACGTTCAAGGGCTTTCAGGTGGCACATAACACCGTTGGGGGAGCGGATTCCAAAATGGTTTCCGATTTCTCGTACAGTTGGCCCGTAGCCTCGGTTCATGATTTTATCTTTAAGGAAATCATAAATGGCTTGCTGGCGTTCTGTTAAAGGTGGGTGAACTTTACTGATCATGACAGCACTCCTCTCTGGATGTCAAAGGTTGCTTCTTGAACTGAACACAAATTTGCGTTCCATCTATTTATTCAAGAAAGTTGATCTGACACAAAAAAATAGGTTCAATGAATAAAAAATTAATATTCATCCTGAAAATAGATGTCGACTAGGATAATTACTAATATACCAGTGTGACCAAGTCAATGGTTAAACGGACATCTTATAGATAAATTAACAGGATATCTCTGTTTATGTGTCAGAATCTGTCATTCGTTTCGTAAAAATTCCTAAAAAACAGGTGCAATACCTCATTTGTTATATTGTAGAGGCTGCAAATACTAAATCAGTTTATAGCGAAAAAAAAATGACCGAGAGTCCTGGTAAAGAGAGGACTCTCGGTCATTCAGCTTATTCAAATGGCCTGGTAAGACTTACAGGTACAGGGAAATGCCTTACTGGTGAGACACTAGAGAATTCAACTGTTCTCGGGAAACATTCGTTGCCCGGACACGTCCCTGTGCATCGATGTACCAGTAGGTTGGTACAACATTAATACCAAACTGGCGAGCCAACGGTTGCGAGGCTCCCTGCAGCGAAAAGTCCGGATAAAAAGTATGTTCGCCAGCCAGCTGGTTGGCTTCGATGAATTGCTTCACTGCTTCTGCATCCGTATCCATATTGATTCCGACAAGATGAATTCCAGCCTCTGTTACCAGACGATTCAAAAGTTCGATATCCTGCTGAAAGGCCGAGGACCTTACCGACCAGAAAACAAGTACAATCGGCTTTCCTTTTTTCTCTGAAAGTCGAAATGTGCCTCCGTCAATCGTGGGGGATTCCAAGCTGATTGATTTGCCAATGAGCCCCAGTCGCTGCAGGGCGGCGTCTGCTTTTTTTCGAAATGGCGATTTGGGAAACTGCTGTTGAATCATTGTATAACATTCGATTGCAGGCAGTATAAGCTGGCGTTGTTCGCAGAATTCTCCTGCTGAGGTCAATTGTACTATTGCACGAGCTTCTTCCTGTGGGAAATTGGTTGCGAACAGTTTTACCTGCCGAACATATTCGCTAACCCAGGGGGAATCACTATCTGAAGCATGAGCCATTTCCAGTGCGAGGCGCACAACAGTTCCTGCTGCAATAATAGATGCTGATGAACCTGGACGTTCTTTGGCAATGGTCGCTGCATCCTCATAAATGGCATCAAGAGATTCCTTCTCGCCTGCGATTGCAAGTTTCAAACGTGCATCCATTAGAGACTGGATCGCTGCATTGAATATCAGTTCCTTTTCGGGGCGTTGGTGTGTTTCAGAAATTGCATGGGAAGCCAACGCAATAATCCGCCTGGCGGTTTCATCTGTAGCGATATTCAGAGATGGTATTTGTTGCCGGGATTGGTTTGAGGACGTTTTATGAGCCTCTTTGGCAATTAACAATGCTATCTGTCGAATGTCCCATTCCGGAGTTCCCGATACAGGCAGGCTGTAGTCTTCTGATGAACCTGCCTGCCGTTTCATGCTGGCTGTTTTGAATTCCGTGCCACCGGATCGGGAGGTAGAGGCTGGTGTGATTGTAAGAAGTGGTGGTTGTGAATCCACAGAGAGGTCATCCAGCTTGAATTCATCCAGTGAATCCTCTCCTGTTTGCATTTTTTCTTCAGCGGGAGCATCCTTTGAGGCAGATTCTGTATCATTTGTTGACTTATTACAGCCAATCAGGATACTCACCGTCATAACCATAATCAGTGTAGGGAGATAAGTGAGATTCCCTCGTGAAATGAATAATCGTCCTGAATTCATTACAAGCATCCTTGCTGTTGCCATTTGCCTTCTCCCGATTAACTGGAAATAGTAAAACAGGAGAAAACGACCTTTGAATGTTATCAGAGAAAAGCGGAGTGAAACCGAATGTGCAGCGTTCAGTTTTTCTTGGAAACGGCCTGTTTCCATTTGCCCCACACCATATTCCCCCACTTTCCCGACGTGTAGAGCGGTTTGTATGATACTTTCCCGGATTGAGTCAAGATGAGACCTGAAAAGCTGGGATTCAGACTGTACGCTGGAATATTCATCTGCAACTTCCACTTCTGAACGAGTCGGACAGTGGCCCCCAATTTCGGTTTTACTCTGATATATAACGTGTATTATGAACGACGATGCCGAATATATTCTTTTTGTGACCGGGCGACTGGCGGAGCCCGCGTTACGAACAGTGGTAGATTCTCTCGCAGAAAAGCAGGGGTTTCGGGCGGAAATTATCGTTTTGGGAATTAGTGTCGCTGCTTTGATGCATGTTGATTGGGTGGCCAGGAAATTGAGCGTCCCTGTTGGTGTCACGCGGGTCATTCTTCCCGGATGGTGTCAGGGGGACATAAAAAAACTGGAGAAAAAATTCGGCGTCTCTTTTCAACTTGGCCCGAAAGATCTGCGACGGCTTCCTCAATTCTGGGGAAACGCTGCTGTTGAGCCGGTTGATTTGACGGCTTACGACATCGAGATCTTGGCAGAAATCAATCATGCCCCGATGCTTTCGGAGCATGAGTTAATTTGCATCGCAACGCAGTACCGCGAAGCAGGAGCAAATTTAATTGACTACGGTTGCCTGCCTGGGGAATCTTCGACAACGGTTCGCAAGCATATTCGGCTGCTCAAGCGGGAAGGTTTTCGGGTTTCGATAGATAGTTTCAACCAGCTGGAAGTAGAAACTGCGGTCCAAGAAGGGGCTGAACTTGTATTAAGCTGCAATTCCAGCAATCTCAAATGGGCTTCAAATCTTGGTGCAGAGCTGGTCGTTATTCCGGACGATTTTTCAGACCTTTCCACGATGCAGCCGGTTATCGATACGCTGTTGGAAAAAGGAAGGAAAATTCGACTCGATCCGATTCTGGAACCGATCGGCTTCGGTTTTTTCAAGTCACTCCAGCGT
>WFOZ01001071.1 GCA_015487825.1 Planctomycetaceae bacterium | reverse complement strand
TTTCAAAGCCGTACGCACCATTGTTATGGGGATATTGTCCTGTCATCCACACGGCTCGCGTTGGTTGACAAACTGCAATGGTGACGTGCGCCTTATGAAACAGCATCCCTTCCCTGGCAAGCTGATCGATATGAGGAGTTATCTGAGGGATTTTACAACCCAACGCACCGACTGAATCCCAATTCATATCATCCACAGAAATCAACAAAACATTCAAACTCGCAGGTTCTTCTGCGTTTGTTAAATTTGGTGATGCGATAACCAAAACCATGACCATGAAAAGCAGCAATTGAAAGCGTAAGAATCTCTGCATTGGTTTTGCCTTTTAAGAAACGTCAACTCCACAACCTGGCCTACATCATTTTTCAGTGACAATACGGGAAAGTTTCACGTTCTTGAATGTCACTGGGAACCCACTACTGGCAAGGATGAATCCTTGATTGCTTTCCTGTAGTCCCTTTGCTTCCTCTATCGCAAGCATCTTTTCGCCGTTAACGTAAATGATATACATATTCCCTTTGTTCAACATTTTGAAATGGTATTCTTTGCCCGGTTTGATCTCTGTTTTGAAAAGTGGTCCCTTCAGTTTTTTATCACCTTTCACTTTATAAATGACCCAGATGCCGTCCTTTCTTAGCAGAAACTTGACACCTCGAAACATCAGCCCTCCCCAGCCTTCGCCGTTTTTCGTGGCAAAAAGTGTTGCCTCGACCATCATCTCGCCCTTCGGGTTTTTCCTCAGTTCAATCCCTCTGCTGCCGTTGATTCCAACAGTCAATGTGCCATCTTCAATCAGGTTGAATCCGGCTGGCAACTTCCAGTTTGCTTGACTCTGTTTTTCATTTTCGAAATCGTCACGGAACCACTCTTTCGTTTGGATCGCCTCTCTGGCCAACTGAGGAAGCACCCGTATGGCTCTGGAATTGATTCGCCGATAAGCATCTGCAAAATGTCCCGCTTCTACCTGTGTCGCAATCTTCTGCTGCATTTCCTTGCCCAGTTCAAATTCTCCATCCCTGCTTTCGATGTAGGTAATCAATTCCGAGATCGACTTCCGGCGATCAGCAAACCATTTCCTGGATTCCCGGCTCAGCTTCACAACTCCCTTGCCCGGTTTTGTCTGTTGGTCTTTCACAAGATACGACTTGAGCTGAAAAGGTTTTAATTCCTGCTCCAGCTTTCCCTGTTTCAGGTTGATCGTTGAACCTTCTCCCAGATCCCTCACTGTGGTCATCGATTCCGGAAATTCAATAATCGTTTGGACAGTAAAAGGGAGCAGGTTGACCTGATAAAAATAAGTCCCATTTTCCGTTTGAAGGAATCTTGCTGTCACCGGATCTTTCATCGAAGGGACATCCTCAAAAGAATCGGCGGGTAGCGACAGAAAATTTCGAGCAAATTCCCGGGAGACTTCTTCTCGCCCCATCGTTCCCAGAGGCTGAGCCCCTGCAAAAATCGTTTCCGGGTTTTGAGCCGCCATCGCGAGAGCAAAATCTGCCAGAAAATCCCGGCCCGCTGCCTTGGGGTCGGAATTCTGAAAATACGAAGCGTATTTTTCAGGCATCATGGAATTCATGAAGGATTCAAAATAACGATAATAAATCGACGAAACTCCCCGCCCTCCGTTTCGGAAAGGGCGAAACAGATCGGTGTTCGTGACCAGTTCATAATTGAGATTGTGAGCACCGTGGTTCCAATGTTTATTAGAACGCGACATCGTTGCATCTTTCGTGGGTGCAATACTAACCCACTCAATCGCGTTGATCGCTTCAACATCTAATGAATAGTTTTCGTAACAGTAAGATGCCAGATCAAATTGTTCGATTGTTTTTTCTTTGCTGTATCTGTCAAAATGCCAGCTCATTTTCAGTTCCAGATACAAACGAGCTCCCTTTTTGCTTCGCTGTAGCCGGGTATTGATTTCTTTGACAAGCTCCAGATTTTTTTGTGCCCTCCAGGCCAGCCAATCCTTTTTTCCCGGCCCGGTCAGAAAACGATACCGCTGCTCAAATCGGTTCTTGTTTTCAGAGGAAACCGGGATCTTGATTCCTGTCTCCTTTTCAAAAACTGCAATCGTGTAGTCGCCGTATCCCTGTTTCAGGGATGTGAAAAATGCGGGGGTGTTGAGCCATAAATCGATCCCCTTGAAAGCCGGGTGGTGTCCAAATCTCTTTACGATTTCATCAACCTGAGCCAGAAACTTTTCTCTCACGGCAGGGTGAACCGGATTGTTCCCATACGATCTGGCCGAGCGGTACATCACCAGCTTGCCCTGATTGTCATAAAGAAAATGCCCTTGTTTGATCAGCGTTTCCTGCTGCGTTGGCGACTGATCAAATTTTTCTGCAACGGTATAAAGGTTGATGGCTGCAAAGAAACTTTGATGCCGTTTTTCCATCATATCCAACAACAAATTGATCCAGCCTGCGACACGCATTCCGTGACCGACATTGTTCACCGGTGCGGCATCCAGATGCCCCCAGTAATATCTCAAGACTGGATAAGAAATCGTGTTTTGCCCGCTGTAGTCGTTGTGATCAAGCAGGTTTTCCATGACCTGAACGGCATACCCGTAGCGAAGTGGGGACGGCGAACCGGGAGGCATCAGAACTTCAAAACTTTGATCCTCATCCAAATGGCCGAGATTTCTTTTCGGAAGATTCGCAGGAAATTCCACATGGAGCTTCGGCAGACGCTTTGCAAGCGTATATATTTTCAATTTTGAAACCGCAGCCGGCAACCTGTCGATTAAAGTCCGCACTTCAAAGAGGTAGTGCTGAGCTTCCGGATAAAACAGATACCGGGTTTTTCTCATCTTGCCGCTGTTGATATATTCCCCTCCACACTGAACCCCACCGGAAAGGCGATCCCGGTGCTGTTTCTTTTCTGAGGCGACAAGCAGATAAAACGACATCGCACGCTCTTTGTCATCTGGCCATTCAACCTCGACTACAAGCGGCGAACGCGGTGCATTAAGTTCAGGAAGTTCGACTGCAATGCGATCCCATTTTTTGTCGCCCAGTTCAAGATACCGCCCAACTCCGGGGACAGTTTTCACCCGAGATGGCGTGCTCTGCCTGAAATGATTCTTTTTTTCGGTCAGATCGATATCAACCAAGCACTCACCCACTTCCAGCGATTGCGATGAAGTGATCGGAGGTTCCCGCTGTTCGTAAACAGTGAGTGGGAAACTGCGTTGCCAGGTCCCCTGTTCTGTTTTCAGAACGGACTGCAAACGATAGTTTCCGACAGCCAGGTCGGATAACGGCAGTTGGATTGTCCGGCCAGCTTCCAGCGAAATCTCTTCTGCCCAAGCGATGATCGTTTCGTTCCCTGCATCGGCAATCACTTTCAGGCTCAATCTGGCCTGAATCGCCTGTGGCTTCGGGGCAGATATTTCGATGCTCAATTGCTCTTTCGATTTTGCTCGAAGAAATCGGCGTTCGAGTGTGATATCGAGTGGTGCAAATTCTCTGAATTGTGCTTCGATTTCCGAGCGAGTCAAACAGCGAGAGAAAATTTTGAATTCATCAATAGCCGATTCAACACGCTGGGTCGGCGTTTCTCCCCCGATAAAGAACTCGCTGATATCATCCAGGGCAACCTGCCCGGATCTGTAAACCGGTATTCCATTCAGATACAATTTGCGTCCGTCCGATTGATCCCACGAGAGGGCAATATGCCACCAGTCTCCCTTCATCCAGGTATTGCGGCATTTCCACTGTAAGTTAGGCGACGGTTTTTCATCCGCTGACGCCAAATCACAACGGAGCCAGTGCCACATCCAGAGCCAGATTTTTCGTTTGGGGGTTTCCTTTCCCTCTGTTTTCGAGCGAGAAAACGCAGAGAAAAACCGATAGTCACGATCCATCTGTGTTCCCCTGGGCACGATCCCGTCCCAGTCAGGCCTGACCCAGAAAGAAACCGTTCCCGAATCTGAAGAAAACAGATTCCCTGCGGAATACTTCAGCATCGCTCCTGCTCTTTTTTTCCCATCTTTCTGCTTGCCAAAATAAACCGCTTTTCCGCTGAGACCTTCCACAAACCGCAGATTCCTCTGCACCAACGGTTTTTGAATTCCCAGCCCGTCCCGTTGCGCATCAGCACTCTGCTCATCAAACGAAAGATGAAAAGCAGGCCCCTGCTGGGCATGAGTCGGAATAACAAACCATGCCAGCATCATCACAGCCATGCCGACTGACTTTGCAATAAAATTCATCTGCTCACCTTAGAAATTCAAATGACAAAAAACGGTAGCCACAAGCGATTGTAGCCACACTCTGGTTTGCGTCGCTACCGTAGGGGCCAATGCGCAGCTGTATAATTAAGCATCGAACAGGCAATAAGAATTGCAAATCCAAAGTGAGTCAGTGCCAGGTCTTGAATTAAAGTTGGTGTAACTACTCAGCGAGTAAAGTGGCAGCTGATAAGCGTGCATGGGGAATGGTCATATTTGAGCCTGATCAATTTCGCAATAGCTTCCGGTTTCATGCAACGATGAGAGGAGCCGTGGCTAGCGTCCAATGACCAATGGATAATTCGGCCTGAGGACTTGCGATACGAAAAGAGACTTCCTCAATAAAAAAAGTCTCGGCTTTACGAAGAAAGCCGAGACCTGTAAGCAACTGGTACTAGCAAGTACCCTGCTGATAAACTCGTACCGGATCGTAGAAAAATCGGCTGTAAAGAGCTGACTTTTCATGAGGTGATCCTGACGAGACGGTGGCAACCGGGCACACAGCCCGCCGACCGTCCGCCCGTGTTAAGCGGTGCCACCTCCTTGGCTACAACAATAATCACTTGTCACAAAACCACCTCCTTTCCATTGAATCGAACAAGCCGCTTCGACCAGCGAGCCTCTCTGGCCTCTTCACAGCGATACGCCCACGTGCCGCGTAGCACACAAACCTGTTACCATTTTTAATGCTTCTCCCAGATCTGGCAAGACCTTTTTTGAGAAATTTCGATATTTCAAACCCATTCAGAATAATATACAGGAGAAGACTGCCTGCAATGACACACCGCTTCGCGACAGGTTCGCTGAAAATGAACAAACCATGCCTGTTATTTATTTTTCTTTTTGCGTCGTTTATCGATCAACCCCTGAATCAATCCGTTAATCGCTGCCGGGGCAAGTTGCTTGGGGATGTCGGCCATCTTGCTCGCATCGACCTGCGGTTTCTGAAGCGTCCCGCGGATATGAACAACTATCTCCTGCTGCTTAAGTATCCCGAGCAGGGGCTTATCATCACTTTTTACAAAATCGAGAGGGATCGTAATGCTGTTATCGAGTGTCTGATCGAGACCGACCGAACCACTTGAAACAACTTGTACCTGACCAGCCTGAAAGATCAGCTGGTCGTGATAAACACGCTCATTCTTCAAAAGAAACTTGACATCCTGTCTGGGAAGTTCAACCCATTTGCTGCCCGGTTTCAAAAACTGTGGCGATGAACGGGACGGTTTGAGCATCGAACGAATTCCCATTACCGGAGCAGTCGCTTTCAGGATGGCAGGGCCGGGACCAAGTTTGCAGGATTGTATTTTTAACGTCCCCTGTAATTCCTGTGGCTTGCCGGAATTCAGTTCAATGACCGTTCCCGTTGTTTCAAGCGAAAACTCTCCCTGCAAATCGGTTGCATCAGCAAAAACCGGAGAGACATACTGCAACCATTTTCTGCTCATCGATTCACTGAATTCAACATCCTTCAGTACCGCACCGGGTTCAACTTTCAACAGTTGCCTGCCGTTTCGCAAATCGAGATTGGCTTTGGCAAGAAACTGGCCTCGCGGACCGATTGGAATTTTAATCGGCACGATGCGTAATTGTTCGTCTTCGTACTTTGTCCAGAGTTGGCCACGCTTTGAAACAACGCCATACGCTTCAACAGTATCCCAACGCCATTTTGAAACAGCCGAGAGCGGAGGTTCTTTTTGTGCTGGCTCTTTCTGTTTGTCTGCATCGTTTTCGCTGTTGTTCTTCTTGCCGGTTGGAACTGCCCCGCGAATGGCAAACTCTTCGGGAACAAGGCCTTTAATCGTTATCGTCTGTTGCAATTCAGGCATCGCGGTCAGTAACAACGGCACGAGATCACCGGTTCCGGTCCCCTGTAAATCGAGTACGGGGCCAGTTGCATACTTATCGATAGTCCCTTTCAGGCTCAGATTGCACGGCTTACTTTCCAATTTACATTTCTGCAACGAAACCTGTTGCCTGACTCCATCAATAACACCATTTGACTGAATCAGAAGTGTTCCTAAGTCGACAGGTTTTGCAGGGGGTGAGCGTTTGGCTGCAACTTCCTGGAAGGGATCTTTTTCCTGATCAGCTGTTTGAGTGGTATCAATATTGCATTGATCAAATTTCAGGGAAAGATCGAACTTCCCCGGCACATCCGGTAAAGTGTTATCGATATAAAAATTACCTGTTAATTTTTCTGAACGGAGCCGACTGTCTGTTAACAGTTCTGTCGATTGCAGATCTATATTGCTTGCTATAACTTCCCCGCTCAATTCAAGTTTCAGGCCGGTTTTCAAAGTGCCGGTCCATTTACTGTTGAATCTGGCATCGGTTGATTCGGCTGCAACATAAAGCCCGGGGGCCATCTGCTTGAGCCACGGTTGTATCAACTCTAACGGCGTCTTTTCGAGTTTCCCTTTTACTTCGCCCGCCACCGCTTTGTTTTTTTTCAGTGCCAGTTGAAAATCCGCTTCTATTTTTCCTGCAGGAAGTTGCGACTTTGTTTCAAGAATCAGCATCGTTTCACCCTGCATGTTGCCCGTTACCAGTTGCGGAGATTTTTCAAGCATCATCTGGATATTGCGAGATTCAACAGTTCGTTTTGAAACCAGGTCTTTTACGGTGATTCGCCCATCCACAACTTTGATACGCATCGGCTCGGCATTATGTTGAAATTCGGGCCAGGTAAATTCCTGATCGGAGTCCTGCGGCGAAAACAGACGTTGCCAGTTGGAGCCATATTTATCAACAACAAGAATAATTTCCGGCCTGGTGATTTCCAGAACCAGCGGTTGATCATCGGGCCAGAACATTCGCCAAAGCGGTGTGGAGATTTTTGCAGAGCCGACTTTCGCAACTGTGACTCCTTTCTGATCGATCATCGTCAGAGAGGATATTTCGACCGGTTTCCACCACGCCAGATCGGTTGATTCGATATCGATCTGCCCTTGAAAATCTTTCATCAGGGTAGATGTCAAATACTGGCGCACTGAGGTGTTTGAAGCAATTTGAGGGAGAAACAGCCCTGCCACAACAAGCGTGATTAACAGCAAGATAAAGAAACGACGAAACAGCCGCTTCTTCTTGCGGGGCGTCTTCTCTTCATCAGCAGCTCTGGCCGCTTCTGGAACCACGTCAACTTTAACCACAGTTTTCTCTCCCGGTCAATAAAAAGGAATGTACTCCATTTTCCGGCAGATCGCTCAGGAAAGCAAGACGAGTTTTTCAGAATGAGCTATCAGTTCCTCATATGACTACTGCATCTTCAATCCTTAATTTTGGGGTCGATACTATCGGATAGTGCGACAACGGAGCACGGACCAACAAAACTCAACCTCCAATTTAAGGCCTGAAAAGGTACTACCCGTTTGCGAGCAATTCATGTAATGCCAGTCCGATATCTTCCGAACGCATTAAAGTTTCGCCGACGAGGATGGCGTGGACGCCGGAATCGATCAGCAGGCGAACATCGTCATTGTTTTTAATGCCGCTTTCACTAACGAACAGAATTGTTTCGCGCACCTTTTTATGCAACCTGATCGAGTGATTCAGATCTGTTTCAAAAGTACGCAGATTACGGTTGTTAACGCCGATGATGTGCGGATTCAGTTTCAGCACACGTTCAAGGTTCGATTCCTCATACAATTCAACCAGCGCCTGCATGCCAAGTTCGCGCGTATAT
>WFOZ01001070.1 GCA_015487825.1 Planctomycetaceae bacterium | reverse complement strand
TCCCAAGACAGATGGAACTCGACGCTTAATTTACGATGCACGACCTTTGAATGTCCTGTGCGAACCGGCACCTTCTTTCGAAATGGAGACTCTTCCAGTAATTCTTCAAAATTGTCCGAAGGGTAGTTGGGCGGCATCAGTAGATTTGAAGAGTGCATTCTGGCAGATCGAAATCGATGAGCACTCGAGAAATTATTTCGGAATCCAATTGGAAGATGGACAATGTTACCGATGGCGAAGACTTCCTTTTGGTTTTACATGGTCACCTGTGATCTTTAGTGCCTACATAAGCCAAATCCTAGACCAGGCAAGACAATTACTACCGGACGTCCACATTTTCTCCTACCTTGATGATATACTAGTGGTTGGCCCTAAAAAGTCACTAGAAAGTGCCGTGCTTAAATTGGTTGATATCCTTCAGCAGAATAAGGCGACGGTAAGCTTAAGCAAGTCCGAACTGGTACCGGTAGAAGAAATTAGGTATCTTGGATTTTTTCGTCACGCCGGGTTCCCATTCACTTCGGGTGCCCGTAAAAAAGGCTCGAAATTTACGGAGGACTCTCCGCACTACCTCAGGAAGAAAATCCTTACAATTCATCCAATCAGTATTAGGAAAATTGAAACATATGGCGCTCGCCATGCCAGAAGTCTCAGGAATGGTGAGACGAATTCCAGAATGGATATACGGTCAATTTCGGAAGAGAGGGCTGAAACCAAGCTTGAAGCAGCATTGGAAAACAGAGGTCGATATTCCCACATGGATCGTTCAAAGGTTCAAACTGATTGCAGATACTCTGAGATCCACCAACAGAAAATTTCATGGTTTGGGCCGACAGCCAGATGTTATCTTGGACACAGATGCAACTCCAACAGCATGGGGAGCATGTATCCATACCAAAAAGAAGATCCAAGAAAAGGTAGCTCACAGCAACTTCAGATCCCCAAAGAGAAGGATTGTCGAAAGGGAATTAGTTGGGGTGTTATATGGAGTGTTGGTCATGGCAACAAAGATCACAGGAAAATATGTTCTGTTGCGAACAGACAATCGAGGCGTCTATTGGATACTCAGCAAAGGAAGCAGCCGCGATCGGATACTGAATCAATTAGCAATTCTATTCTGGTGGCTCGTGAGAGTACTGGATCTTCATATCAGGATAGACTGGATCGGCTCGAAAGAAAATTACTATGCAGACCAATTGTCACGACTGGATCAAATCAGTGGGGTAAATATTCCGGGATGGTTGAAACCATCCTCGAGGGTCTCTTGGCTCCAAGTACTGCCCGCCAATACTCCTCGGTGCTCGCCAATTTTCGAGAGGTGGTTGGAGAGGTCGACCCGACTGCTGAGGATACTTGGTTAAAGTGGATTGAACATAGACTCAACAAGGTCTCTCACCATACAGTGGCACAGAATATCACAGAGGCCAAAGCCGCTTTAGCATTGAAGGGCATTGATTTATTCGTCGACAACCCAAAACTGGATCGGTTACTCTCACGGATAGCAGCTCGCTTACGGAAGTTTGGCCGAAAGTCCCGTATGGCAAAGAAAAACACGAAGAACGACCCAAGAAGAGTTATATCCTTGGATGAAATTAAAACAAGCTGGATAAACTTACTCATGTCCTGGAAAAAGGTGGATTGGGCCCGAATGCTAGATTCTGTCACGACTGTGGAAGATATTTTGAAACTTGGAATTCCAATAAAACACATGGAAACCTACATAGGGAATATGGTAGGTCTACTACTCGGTATGCGAGTAAGCGATATCGGAATGACATATGTAAAACTGTCTCGTACAGGTGTTGAGATAACAGCCGTAAACTGGAAACGAAGTGACCCGACGAGCAAACGGACTTTTACGGGAGTCCAAGCGGATTTACAATCCTTACGGACTCGAAAATTGGAATTCACTTTTAGTAAAAAGGCAGACTGCCCAGCGAATTGGATTGCCGCTTTGATGACCTTGAAAACGCGGCAACGAGGGTTCCTCTTGGGAAAGGGAAGCAAATCACTTTCGATCCAACAGGTAAAAAATATTATCAACAGAATAAATTTGGAAAGGACTTATGATCATCGATTCAGAGTAGCTCATGCTTCCTATGCTCGGGCTTCTGGAGTACCAGACTATAAAATACAGCAATGGGCGGATTGGGATTTCAAAGGCACCATTGATATTTATGAACGCAAGGTGATTCCATATGTCAAATGGGAAGTAACCGGGAATTATATTATGTGTCTTGGTTTTGATAGGAGTTTTGGAGTGAATTCTTCAAAATAATGTCATAACAAAGCCATAATATATCTGTTCTTGGTGAAACTCAGAATATGGATATATCCTAGCTTTTTATGAATATATTAATAATCAGTCCCGTCGCCAACCCAAAGCCTTGCTGTTCAACAGTTGAGTACTTGAACAATGTATTTCTTATATTTCGCGCGAAATGTTATCACTATCGTACATTTGTGGTTAGAAATTATTATTCTCAATATAATAAAAACATTTCTTCAAAATAATGTCATAACAAAGCCATAATATATCTGTTCTTGGTGACACTCAGAACATATGAATATATC
>WFOZ01001069.1 GCA_015487825.1 Planctomycetaceae bacterium | reverse complement strand
GCCATAAACCATGCACGGTAAGCGGTGGCGGGAAAAGTGAAATCAGTAAATCGCTTGTCGATTACATGCACTACGGTCCGCTTTTCGTTTCTCACCTGGAAGAGGACTTTGCCCGTATTGAAAAGATTATTAACAAGAATGATTATCATCTTCGGTGGAGAAAAGATTATAAAGACGCTCCCGATTACGGGGCACAACCGAAGTCCCGTCCTATTTTTGGGGGACAGCGGTCTTTGGGGTCGGTGATTAAGCTGCTTAATCCTTCAGCTGATTACAGCGATGAATACAACGACTGGCTGGAATCAATTCCCGGATATCTGCTATCGATGCTGTTTATCATCAAGCGATTTGAAGAGGAGAACTGGGACGACAACTGGCAACAGAAATTTGGCGTTGATATTGTCAATGGAGAGCCGGGGCATGAGTTGAAATTTCATGAGCGGCATCTGGTAGGGACCTATCTGCGAGTCGGTTTTATTGGACCTCGCAAATGGCGGACTTTCAAATTACGTCAGGATTTCTCTGCAGCGGTTAAAATTCAGACCGAAGATGATATCTCTGCATCGAGAGTGATTCCTGCCGGGCAGGTTTCTCATTTGACTGATTCTGAAAATAAAGGAAGTGTCAAGTTTGTTATTAATTGTGAGTATCGACTGTTTCAGCGACCTGATGAGGCGATTCATCGGGGCTTCGACAAACAGGCGGAAGCTGATCTGGCAGGGCCAGCTAATTTCATTTCCAACTTCGAACCACTGACCAAAGACGATATCAAACGGATGGCAGAATATGTGGCAGATTTTGATGCCTTCAGCCAGCCGATGCAGGATATGTTACGTTCGATGCTGGCTGATGAGCAGAGTCAATATGTTGCCTGTTCAGCCAACCCGCGTAAAATTGATGGAAAACCGACGAAAAATCCCCGATATCTTCAGGCTCGTCCCGATGTTGTCAAGCCGTTTGCCAGATACGTTTCAGAACGTGCAATGAGACTGTCTCGCAAAATTCCGTTTGATGAACCGTTAAATATTCCGGTGCATTCGGTTTTGATGGGGCGTCGTAATAACCCGCCTGATAAAAAAGCAGGGATTCCTTCGCTGGCTGTCTACAATCCGATTCATTATCAGGAACTTCCTGAACTGTTTATGGATTTTATCTGCTCGCTGACCGGGAAAAGTCCTTCAACAACCGGATTTGGTTCGGAAGGTGCGTTGACAAAAGGGCCGTTTAATGCGCTGCAATCTGCGGCCGATCTCAACGCCGCTTTGGTCAGTTATCTGCTGACAGATCTGAAAGTTTTCTCAACTTCAGCCGGGCATATCGGCCCGGATGTCCAGGTAGATCATGATATCAGTTTGCTCGTTCCGGAAATCTGGTGCAGGCTGGAACCCCACGAACGTGATCCCGACTATCTTTTCAAAGAAGGAAGTCTCGAAAAGATGGAAGATCGGGATTATGAAGGGAAGCCTGTTTTGGTTTCCCGGTTAGGTTATCGAATTACTAAGAAATTTATTCGCAATTATTTCGGCAGAGTTTTCGATCATCCTTTGAGTGTTTTTGATGAAGAAATGCTTCAACCGGAAACGCAGGACGAAGCAGCGTTTTATGACGGGATTCAGTATATTTGTGCGGCTCACAAAAAAGTGGCGTTGCAGTATCTCGAAGATGGAACCTATGACGATCTCTGCCCGCCGCTCCAGGCGTTGATCAATATAATGGCTAATGGGAGCGATAACGGGCGAGACGCCCTGCATCCGGAAATCAGGCAGATGTTCACAAAGGAAAATCTGCTGGAAAGTGACTGGTATCATCAGCGGTTGCAGGCAAAACGCGATGCTGAGCTGGAACTGATGCAAAAACATCTGGCTTATCTCGATCACTGGACAACGCTTCCAAACAGCGAACAGGAGGCGGTAAGACTCGGCTTGGGCGAGAAACGCCAATGGATCGAAAAACAGATTCTAGAGATTCAGTCGGATAACTATATGAATGATCTGGTTGGCACAATTGGCCTGCAACCCCGAAAATAACATCTCTCTCCCTTTTCACTTCTGAGAGATTGGAATTTATGGTGAAAATCAGTTAGGCTGAATCCCGGGGTTTCCCCTGAATAATAGCCAACCTGAAATAACTCTGGAGAACATGATGAAGCGAACAATTCATATACTGCTGGCAGTTTGCCTGGTGTTACTTTCAATTCAATCTGCCTCAGCTGGGCGTGTGCAAATTAAAGTGGATGGTCATAAAGCAAATGTCACTATTGATGGCGAAGCTTTTACGACTTACCATTTTTCACCGAAATTGATGAAGCCTTATTTTCATCCGTTGTATGCTCCCGGAAAAAAACTGGTTGTCCGTAAAGAGGTCTTCAGTAAACAGGAGCAGGGCAGAAGTAGTAAAAAAGGCCTCGACCATTTCCACCATAAAGGGCTTTGGATTGCGATCGACAGCATCAATAAAGAAATGCTGAACTACTGGCATGAAGCAAATCGTATGACAGCGGAAGATGTTACTGTTACGACAAACGGCGACAACGCAACACTTCATGTCACTAATTCCTGGCTTGATAACAATGGTAAACCAATTCTGAAAAATAAAGTCGATTTTACATTCACGCCGGATCGTATGATCATTTGCGAAATGACGCTGGTTGCTCAGGATCAGCCTGTCACCTTTGGTGATACTAAAGAAGGGCTTTTTGCGATTCGTCTAAATTATGAAATGCGAGGACTTTCCGGTGGTCGCATCATTAATGCAGATGGTCTCAAGGGCGAAAAAGAATGCTGGGGCAAACCGACCGCCTGGATCGATTATCATGGCGAAGTCGGGGGCGATACTGTAGGAGTCGCGTTATTTGATGATCCGAATAATTTTCGACCTTCCCGGTACCATGTGCGCGGATACGGCTTGTTTTCCATCAATCCGTTTGGAGAAAAAAAATACAGTAACGGAAAGCAGAAAGCTGCCCCGGTAACATTGAAACCCGGGAAATCCCTCAAACTGCGGTATGCAGCTTATATTCATCGGGGAGATGAAAAACAGGGGAAAGTCGTTGAACACTACAAGCAATTTCTTTCCGCACGGAAGAAATGATTTACCCCGTAAATATCAACGCTGGATGGCTCAGGATGCAGCCCAGGCTGTGCCAGGCGACAGATTGTTATTTGAAAAGTATGAATACTCAGCTGACTTTCACACAATCTTTCCTCGTTCCCAAGGTCTACCTTGGGAACGCAAGGGACTGAAACTCCTGCTTCACGCCGGAACTAAAAATCATCTAAAACGATCGAAAACTCGTGGGAAGGAGAACCTTCCCAGCCGTGCGTTCCCAAGCAGGAGCTTGGGAACGCGTTGAACCTGGCACTGCCCAGTTAGAAGCAGTCCCGAAATAAGTTCCCGGTTTATCGTAGTGGCGTCGTGACGCACCAGCCTGTTCCTGTGGTGAAAAGGGTGCGTCACAACGCACCTTACAAATTGAATCCATTGAAATAGGGAAGTTATTTCAGGACTATTCCTTAACAGCGTGAACTCCAATCGAAGGTACACCATTCTACGCGTAATGAAAGTGAAAGAGAGTAGTGGATTATTTACAACTGGCGGGAAAAAACATTCTGGTGACAGGTGTTGCAAATCGAAAAAGTGTTGCCTGGCACACGGCTCGATTACTGGAGGAAGCGGGAGCGAATGTTATTTATTCGGTACGCTCTGAGCAGCGAAAGGAATCGCTTGCAAAATTACTGGGGGATCGAACGGTTTTTGTTTGTGATGTCGAACATCAGGCAGAAATCGATCGCCTTAAACAGCAGGTCAGCCAGCAATACGATTCGCTGCATGGAATTCTGCATTCGGTTGCCTTTGCAGATTTTTCCGCAGGTTGGCTTCCGTTTCATGAAACTCCCCGCGATGCTTTTTTGCAGAGCGTGAATATCTCCTGTTATTCGCTGATTGCACTGGCAAATTCATTTCAGGAACTGCTGGATAAAACTGAAGGGTCTGTCGTTACGGTTTCCATATCAACAACACGTATGGCTGCTGAGAATTACGGGTACATGGCCCCGGTCAAGGCGGCTCTCGATTCTTCGGTCTGTTTTCTGGCGAAAACATTTTCAAAATTCTCGAATGTCCGTTTTAATGCAGTCAATCCCGGTCTGTTAAAAACATCCGCTTCAGCCGGGATTCCGGGATATATCGATAGCTACCTGCACGCAGAAAAAGCGACACTCAGAAAACAAGCCGTGCAGACTGAAGAAGTCGCCAACACGATTGCTTTCCTGCTTAGTCCGCGATCATCGGGAATCAATGCGCAAGGCATCGTCATCGATGCGGGAATGGAAATCAACTATTTCGATGAAGAAATTATTCGGGAAGACCAGCCGTAGCCCAGCCTGAACCCTCTATTTACTCCTGATCGATTTTCCATCCGGCAGGGATAATAGTATTCTTGGGAGTGACCAGAATGCCGTCTCTGACATAGAGATCAGGTGATTTCAAATCAGCTTCGGTGAGCGAACCGGGGGAGACGATGGCTCCGTTTCCTAGTCTGCTGTTCTTGTCGATAATCGCATTTTCTACCACACAACCATCGCCGATACCGATATCAGTGCGAGGCGAATCGGAACTGCCCGGAGTCGATTCGTAAAAATCAGATCCCATAATAATTGAATTTCGGATCGTCACATTTTTCCCGATCCTGCATCGCAAACCAATCACACTGTTTTCAATGGTTGTTCCTTCGCCAATCACGCATCCATCGGCGATGAGAGCTTTGCTGAGACTCGCTCCCTCAAACTTGGAAGCAGGCAGGTATCTCGGTCGTGTGTAAATGGGGGAATCCGGACAGTAGAATTCGAACGGAGGGTCCGGCTTTGCCAAGTCGAGATTGGTTTGGAAAAATGATTTAATGGTTCCGATATCTTCCCAGTAACCATCGAATAGATGCACCTGCACATTACGAGTGCGAATTGACATCGGGAAGACTTCTTTCCCAAAATCTTCATAGTCGTTATTCGAAAGAAGTTCGACCAGTGTATCTCGATTGAACAGATATATTCCCATGCTCGCCAGGCAATCGCGCCCTTTGCTTTCGATTCCTCGCGATTCCATCCACTGCGGATCGGTGCGTACCATATCAATTTCTTTATCTGTTTGAGGCTTTTCCAAAAAACCTTCAACGCGACCATTATCATCAAGTCGCATCACCCCAAAGCCCTTGGCTGCTTCGCGATCTACGGGCAACGCTGCAATGGTCACATCAGCATTTGTTTCCTGATGAGTTTTAAGCATATCCCGATAATCCATTCGGTAAAGCTGATCACCAGAGAGAATAAGAACATGCTCGATTCCCGGCTGTTGTACGTATCTCAGATTCTTTCGAACTGCATCTGCGGTTCCCTGATACCAGTCGGTCCCTTCAATTGTTTGCTGAGCAGCAAGAATTTCGACAAACCCGCCATGAAAACCATCGAAATTGTAGGTTTGTCGAATATGCCGATGCAGGGAAACCGAGTTGAACTGAGTCAGCAGATAAATTCGGCTGATGTCGCTGTTGATACAGTTGGCGATAGGAATATCGATCAGCCGGTACTTGGCTGCCAGCGGAACTGCTGGTTTGGAACGCTGTTCGGTTAAGGGGAAAAGTCGTGTTCCTTTTCCTCCACCAAGAATCAATCCTACGGTGCTACTCATAATAAATGTTTTCCCTGATAAACCGGCTGCTCGCGCCTGAATCCTGATATTGTCCCTGATGTACTCCACCTGGTTAGTTTGTCATATGTCTAAACCGTATGAGAGTGCGTTTGCACCCATCAACGACGGTTTCCATTTCGAGATTTCAATTCCGGACTCATCACGGTTTCGCCATTTTCCCGTCATCGAATGCAACCCGGTATGCGAAAATGGGTGCAAGCACACCATTCTACGAAATACGATCTTGATTATGCGACATTACATATCGCTTTCAGTGTAAGCTGTAACGTAACTGGAAATGCTGGTAATGAAAAGCAGGTGACGCATAATTCCTGTGCAGAATTGTCGCACATGCAGCAAACAGCTTCTCAGGTAGCCGGAATGGTATAAAGAACCGTAATTACCGCAGCGAAATAATCGGACAGCTCAACCGTTTTTACCCGACCAGAAATTCTGGATCACATCAGCAGCTTCAGCAGCCGGGGTGCCCGGTTCAATCGGCTCGATTGAAACCGCGGGAACTCGCGGGACAAGCGGGGCGTCTTTGTCAGGCTTCATCTCGTCAGATTCTTTGTTGGTCACAATAGTCGTGTCCGCATCGTCTGCGGGACCTTCGTCTGCAAGCCAGTCGATGACATCCTCTTCAGAGGCAGATTTTTTTACCTGCTTCTTTTTTCCCGCTAATTCAAAAACCATCGGCCCAACATGCAGCGTATCGCCGGGGAGCATTTTAATTTCGGAGAAAATAGCCTCCCCGTTAAGAAAGGTGCCGTTTCTGCTCCCCAAATCCTTCACAAGAACATGATCTTCGTGAACATACAGCTCGCAATGTCTGCGGCTGACTTCTGTCGAATTGATACGAATTTCAGATTCCGGGTCGCGGCCGATCACGACACACTCTTTCGCCAGTGCGAGAGTTTTTCCCTTATGACGTCCCGTCATAACCACAAAAGCTTTTCGCATGATACACCTTCACCACTAGCGGCTGATGGTTGAAAACAGACTGACGGCTGCAAGATGGTAACATTCCATTTGTTACAAAATGGCAGCAGCTTTGACGCTAATTCCTTTAAGTTCCATTTTAAGTTCCTCCACGTTGGGAGAAATTTCAAACGCATCGGCTCGACTGATAATTTCCTGATCAATAAAACTTTTCAGGCTGTCGTTGAATACCTGCATTCCCTCATCTTTGCCAATCCGGATTGCTGCAGAGAGTTTTTCGTCTGCTTTTTCCCGCACCAGTTTTTGAACCGTTGGATTGAACTTCATAATTTCAACAATAGGTACCCGACCCGGTGTATCGACAATCGTTTTAAGCAGCTTTTGTCCCACAATGGCTCGCATATTCATCGCCATGCTGGCACGAATGGCAGCGTGCATCGAAGAAGGGAATAAATCCAGAACACGCGAAATCGTACCCGGTGCACTCGATGCGTGAATCGTTCCGAACACCAGGTGACCGGTTTCTGCAGCGTGAATCGCGGTTTCGAATGTTTCCTGGTCTCGCATTTCCCCCACAAGCATAATATCAGGGTCTTCACGAACCGCATGTGACATCGCGATTTCAAAATCAACAACGTCCTGCCCGATTTCCCGTTGATTAATCAAGCACTTATCAGAGGTATAAACAAATTCAATCGGGTCTTCGATGGTCAGAATATGCTTACGATAATTCTGATTGATCCAATCGAGCATTGAAGCAATTGTTGTTGATTTCCCGGAACCTGTCACGCCGGCCAGCAGTACCATTCCCTGGTCGTATTTACATAGTTCTTCCATGACGGGGGGAAGATACAGATCTTTGAACGGTGGTATGAATCGCTCAATTTTTCGAGCCACCATTCCGATGAGCCCCAGTTGTGTAAACAGGTTAACACGAAACCGCCACGGCTGATCATCGTGAACCAGGGTTTTTGAAAAGTCGGCACCACCATTGTTATGGAAGATATCCAGGTTTCGTTGATCCATCATCGGGAAGGTCAACTTAATCATGTCCGATTCAGAAATCGGCGGCATGTCGAGGTTTTTTAATGTCCCCTTAATACGAAAAATGGGCGGTCTGTCGACCTGTAGGTGGATATCGGAAGCCCCATATTTAATCGCAAGTCTGAATATCGTATCGATTTCAATCTCTGTACCTTGGACGTAAGTCGATTTTGTCCATTCGGAAATCATTACCATACAAACAGGCTCCCACTCATCTGTTAATCGTATTCAACCCCTGGAATGCTGTTCTCGTACTCTGCATTCCCTCAATATCTATCTCGACTGATATCATACACACACTCACCACCCCATGCGACTGTTTCTCTGTAAAAACGTAGCTTCCATTTAATTAATGCGGCGAGATGGTGTTTGTTTGTTTATTTGTTGTTCTTGTTTCCCTGAAGCAACATTTTTCGGCTAATGTGGTTTTAGTGCAACGTACTCTAACGCAACCATCGTATAGGAGATTAAACAGAGGCAGAGAATGTGAGATCGTAACTACTGACTGGGTAGAGTATTAGGGCAACAGGTCATAAAAAGAAAGAAACACCGGTAAGAATTCTTAACATCGGCGTGATTTCTGCACATAAAACTGGCACGATATCTCCAGAAATAATTTCTAAACTGTCGAGGTTGCCATGTTTCAAGTTTATGAAGTAAACACAATCGAAGAACTCCGCACCTATCAGCTTGCCTGGGAAGAATTGTGGAGCCGCGGACGTTCCAGGCGGTTCCAGCTTTCATTTCCCTGGCTTGAAGCTTATTGGAAGCATTCGCAGGGTGAGCGGACTCTGAAAGTTCTCGTTGCTACTTTGGCGGGACGCGTTATCGGGATTTTACCTTTAGTCAGGAAAAAGTCCGAATCACGATTGGGGACTCTCAACGTTTTAACTTACCCTCTTGATGGATGGGGAAGCTGGTTTGGTCCTATTGGTCCCAACTCTGCAGCAACATTAACGGCCGGGATGCGGTATCTTTCCAAGTCAAAAAAAGGATGGGATCTTCTCGATTTTTCATACACCGATCGGGACCGTCTCGATCTGGGACGCACCGTCACTGCAGCACGTAATATTGGTTGGACTAACCTGGAAAGAATTTGGAAACATGTACCGTATATTGAACTGGGGGAAAGCTGGGATCAGTTTCTTAACGGAAAAAAACAGAATAAGCTAAACCGTATTCTCGAAGCTGAGACTGAACTCTCAGCAGCAGGAACTGTAAGATTGCAACATTATCGATCAGAATTGTCAGATCGAAATGAACTTGACGCGTTTCTGCAGGCCTGGCGGGAAATTGCAGACGCTGGTAATTCCAAAGCAAGACAGGATTTGCCAATGGTCTTATCGATGACTCAGGCAGCGGACGATTCCTCACTTCTTGATATGTCGATTCTGACCGTTAACAACAAACCGGTCGCCGCGGCGTTTGGCTTTTTGCATCCTCATGGATTAGAGATCGTACGCTCTGTTTCTTTGCCGGGACAAACTGCAGCAACGCAGTCTGTTTTACTCGGACGATTACTTGAGCAGTCAATGCTGCTGGCAGATGAATCGATTGAAGTCTGTGCTGATTGTTCGCTTGCGGAGACGGCCCGCAATTTATGGGCCACTAAACTGCTCAACAGTTATCGCTATTCCTGTGCACCACAAACACACTTTCGTAGTGCGGCATTGTTAAAGTATCACGCTGCAACCACGCCGCGCGTATCGCAAAAAAGACGCTGCGAACCACTTCGCGATACGGAAAAACAACCTGTGAGAAATAAGCCTGCCGCTGTTTCCCAGCCAGTAAACGACAGACCGCGGGAAAGCTCTGCAACTCAGGTCCCGAAGCTGAAAATCTATGGATAACAACCTGATAGAAAATTGCCTGATTCTTAGACTGCACGGCTTACAGGGCCGTGGCACGTTTTTCAGGTAAGTTGCGTTTTTTTAGAAATGCTTCATAAAATGCGTCTATCGGCTGACGTTTCTTTTTCTGAATGTTATGCTGTGTAATTCACACTGCAACAGTGCTATATGTATTACTAACGGTAAAAGTTTGCGAACGGCTCGCAAATTTTAGAAAAATATCAGTTTGGTTACGGTTATCAGAATGAACCAGCCGTGCTGGGTTGCTCTCTATAACGATTATAATTCTAAGGAAAGAAACAATGAGAATGAAGAATGCTTTTTCAGTTTTGGTGCTGGCGGCAATCGCTTCTGTTTTGTCTGTGGTGTCCCCTGTCGTAAATGCTGCAGATAAAAGAGCTCCTGAAAAGTTTCAGGTGAAATTTGAAACATCTAAAGGTGATATTGTTTTTGAATGTGTGCGGGTTTGGGCGCCGATTGGAACCGATCATTTTTATACCGCAGTCACTGAGGGGTTTTACGATGAATGCAGATTTTTCCGAATCGTTCCCGGCTTTATCGCACAGGTAGGTATCAATGGAGATCCGAAAGTCCAGGCGAAATGGCGAGCCAATGCTATTAATGATGATCCTGTTTTTGTTTCGAACACAAAAGGAACTCTCACTTACGCAACAGCTGGACCTAACACGCGAACGACGCAGTTGTTCATAAACTTCGGTGATAATTCGGGGCTGGATCGACAAGGATTTTCTCCCTTTGCAAAAGTGATCAAAGGGATGGATGTGGTCGAAAAACTGAATGCTGAATATGGTGAAAAACCAAATCAGGGATACATTCAACAATTAGGAAATCGCTACCTGAAAGAATCTTTCCCGCGGCTCGACTACATCAAGAAGGCGACCATCGTCAAGGGGAAATAGAGGATTCCTTTAACGGATATTTCATTTTTGCAATGTTTTCCTTTTGAGGAAATTGCTCTTGCATAATCTTGCGATTTCTGAGATTTTGCTCAGCCTGTTGACCACAGCTGGTCGATGAATAGAATTGAATATCGATTCAGGAAAATACCATGTTGCTCCAACATTCCGTCGGGGGTTCCTAAAACTCAGCGTGGGCCGTGATCTAGAGTACGGTGAGTGCTTTGCACTACCGGGTCATCGCTCTTCTCGCAGCGACTCCGCCGTCGCAATCGGAGGACATGGTTTTTCGCCTCGTCTCACTTCGGTGATCGAGGCTTTTTTTATGCGCAGAGGTTGTCAGGTTTCTCTTGAGGAAAAACAGGCGTTGACCCTGCAATGACATGAGCCATACAATAGTTTAAACAGTCTCATCTCACCTCAACGAAGAGCTTGCTGATAAAGTTGTAGGTCAGGCTGTGCCTGACGAAAACAGTCTGAGTTAATGCTGTTAAATTCGAATTAAACCGAAACGACTGGAATATGTTAAGGCAACAAATCAACCAAACATTCATTTCGTTGGGCACAGCCTGAGCTACATTATGTTCAATCTCTCTCTATGGATTGTTGAATTCCCGTGAGTAGTCCCGTTCTAATTCGCAAGAACTTCTGGGCGTCCCCTATGGCGTTTGCAGGATCGTTGTGCATTCATGCGGGCCTGGCGTGGTTGATCATTACGAATTTGAACAGTTGTGGCAAACGCGGTGATTTCGGTTCTTCTGAAGTTTATCGTGAAGTCGGCTTGTACATGGTTGATGATTCTGCACAGGAGCCTGAAGAGACCCAGCAGCAGGTAGCCGAACAACTTCCCACGGTGCCGGAATCGTTAAATGATTCGTTGAATGAGTTGCCGGAAATGGCTCGGGCAGTTCCGAAGCTTCCTGATTCACCTCGAATCGGCCCCGGCCCGATGCCAGTAAAACCGACTCAGCCAAGCACGCAAAGCGGCAGTGCAATTCCCAGGCAGTTTGCCAGACCTCCTTCTCCCTCGACTGCAGGAGTTCCCGGAACAACAAAATTCTTTGATATTGCTACCAGCGGCCGATCAATACTGTATGTCATCGATTGTTCCGGGAGCATGAACAAGCATAACGCCTTTCGATATGCCAAAGCGGAATTGTTATCCAGTATGGAGCGTCTGGATAGCACTCATAAATTCCAGATCATTTTTTATAACGATGGATATTTTGAGTTTATGGACCGCCATGGTAATCCGGAAATTCATTGGGCGACCGCATTAAACTTGTCGCGCGCCCGAACTTTTATCAACGGTATGGATATCAGCGGCGCTACTGCCCATTTCCCCGCCTTGGTAAAAGCATTGTCTTATTCGCCGGATGTAATTTTCTTTCTCACCGATGCAGCAGGATCTGCTTTGTCCTCCAGAAAGCTGGATGAAATTAGACGGAAAAATAATGGCAGGGCAGTCATCCACTGTATTGAATTCGGAGAAGGGATAAAGCCAAATGTTGAAAACTTTCTACACAAGCTGTCTCGTCAGAACGAAGGAACCTACCGTTATCGCAATATCACTCAGTTTGGGAAATAACCGATGAATCGCTCTGAGTCGCCCGCCACTCTTCCCGGAAAATGTTCCTATTCAAGGCGGGATATTGCTGGATTTCTGGGATTGGTACTGGGACTTTTAATACTCGATCAGGCGAGCAAATTGTGGGCGATTTCCACCTTCAGGCAGAGGCCTGTCCTTTCGTGGGCGTGGGATACGTTTCGAATTGTCTACGCGGAAAACTCAGGGGCATTCCTCAGCCTGGGTTCGCAACTACCAGAGACTGTTCGTTTCCTGGTGATGGTTGTTTTTAATGCGATTGTTCTGCTGGCAGTCGCCATTTTTATCTGGGTAAAACGGGAAATGCCTCGCAGTCAGCGAATCGTCTTGGGAGTGATCCTGGCAGGTGGTATCGGGAATCTGATTGATCGAGTCTGCTATAACGGAGTTGTCATCGACTTTTTGAATATCGGAATCGGCTCATTAAGAACTGGCATTTTTAACCTGGCTGATATCTGGGTCTCCGGGGGTGTTGTCGCTTTATTTTACCTCTCGTTTATCGAACCGGAACAGCAGGAGAACACCAGGCAAAAGAAAGCAGCTACGGACACCATCAGCCTCAATAGTATAGGTTTGATGTTTCTGATCGGATCGTGTGTACTGTTTCTGAAGGTGCCGGAACTCACTGCCGATACGGTAATATATCGGGCTGGCAAGCGAGGAGGGCAGGTTGCGATTACTGGTAAGATCCTCGATTTTAATTCGCAGAAAATGACTTTTCGACTCAATTCACCCGATACAATTAAAGAGTTGAAGCAGTCGCAGCTCATTTCTTTTGATGCGCAATATTTGAAGTCTCATCGAAAAGCCAGCCAGCAGATTAAGCGGCGAGAATATGAAAAAGCATACCTCTCTGTAAAGCAGGCACTGATTGCCGAAGAGCGTACCTGGGTGAGACGGGAATTAATGGCGATGGCCGTCGAAAGCGCAATCAATTTCGGGGATTGGAGTACAGCCGCCTCACAGTATGTCGCGATGAGAAAAAGTGATCCTGCTTCGAGAAATCTCGACATGATTCCTTTGCAGTGGAAATCTGAAACGTTATCTGATAAGGATCGTCTTTATGCGATTCGGGAACTGACCTCTTCTGATTTGTCAGCACAGTTAATTG
>WFOZ01001068.1 GCA_015487825.1 Planctomycetaceae bacterium | reverse complement strand
GATTCGTCGGGTACGTTTTTATCATTTGATGCCGGCTCAACTGGCGAATCAGTTTGTTCAACTGTTTCTGCTGAGTCGGTTGCTTCTGCTGGCTCTGCAACTTCTTCTGTTTCTTCATCGTCACCGAGGTCGGCTGGGATGCGAGCCAGGGCGGCGAGATTGTCGCCGTCTGAGAGTCGCATAATGCGGACTCCTTGCGTATTACGACCAACTTGTGAAATGTCAGCTGCACGAATTCGTTGAATTTTTCCGCCGGTGCTGATTAGCAGCACATCGTCGTCATCAGCGACAGCCAGAATATCAACCACCTGCCCGTTACGACTGGATGTTTTAATATCCCGCAATCCCTTGCCGCCACGATGTTGCCTGCGGTAACGCATGTTGCCTTTGTAAACCTGCGTTGTTTCTGTTTCTGAAGTTTCGGTATCGGTAGCTTCTGAAGCCTGGTCCTGTTCGTTATTTTCAGAAACTTCTTCAGTTTCCGATTCGGCAGTATCGGTAATTCCCGGGCCGAATGGGGTTCGCTTGCCGTGTCCATGTTCGCAAGCGGTGAGCAGGCACATCTCTTCGTTGACGATCACCATACCAATCACACGATCATCTTTGGAAAGCGTTATTCCTTTCACGCCACGGGTGTTTCTGCCCTGAGAGCGGGCGTCGGTGTGGCTGAATCGAATCGACATACCTGCGGCGGTCGAAAGGACGACATCATCCGTGGGGGTTACTTTTACGACATCAATCAACTGGTCGTCATCATCGAGTTTAATCGCAATCAACCCCCCCTTCATTGGCCTGCTGTAGGCGGAAAGGACAGTTTTTTTGACGACTCCTTTTCTGGTCGCCATCATCAGGAAGCGTTCGTCGTCGAACTCTCGCACATCAATACAGTTTGCAACATACTCTCCTTCTGAAAGCGAAAGCAGGTTGACAAGAGCGCGGCCTTTGGCGGTACGGTTTTGCAGCGGAAGATCGTAAACTTTCTGCCAGTAAACTTTCCCCAGATTGGTGAAGAACAACAAATACGAATGCGTACTGGCAACGAACACATTTTGAATTGCATCTTCGTCGTCCGACTTCGCTCCGGTAATCCCTTTGCCGCCGCGATTTTGTGCTTTGTACGCGGTTAACTCGGTCCGCTTGATGTACCCCCGCTGAGTCAGCGTGACGACCATTGGTGCTTCTGCGATTAACTCATCCCGGTTGACGTCGGTCAGTTCGAGATCACTGATTTCGGTGCGGCGTTTGTCGGGGTACTTGCGTTGCAGTTCTTCCATATCTTCGCGTACAACAGCTCGGATATGTGCTTCATCAGAAAGCAGGTGCAGACATTCATCAATTTCATCCAGTAATGAATGATGTTCGTCTCCCAGTTTTTCCCGTTCCAAATTCGCGAGCGAGCCAAGCTGCATCGAAACAATCGCTTCGGATTGATTAACCGACAAACTGTAATCGTCCTTGACGCCCTGTTCGCGTTGCAGATCTTTATAACCTCGTTCGCCGAGTGCGCGAGCAATTAACTCGCCGGGAACTTTAATATCTTGCAATCGTTTTTTCGCCTCCTGGCGTGAAGGTGATTGGCGAATTGTATCGATAATTTGATCGATATCGAGCTGCGCAATAAGCAACCCTTCAACGGTATGCTTTCGCTTGCGTGCTTCTTCGAGTTGGAATTCGGTCCTTCTACGAATTACAACCACACGATGCCTGATAAATTCAAGCAGCATGTCTTTAACTGAAAGCAATTGCGGACGGTTCGCGACAAGAGCGAGTAAAATTACGCTGACGGTTGTTTGCAGCGATGAATATTTGAAAAGTTGAGCGAGAACAACCTCTTTATCGGCATCACGCTTCAAAACAATATGCAGTCGAACCTGCCAGCTCGGGACGTTGCGGTCGGTTAAGTCAACGACACGGGCAATCCCTTTGACACGTTCATCTTTAACCAACGCTTCCAGTTTTTCACGAATACGGTCCCGCGTTTCCATGTAAGGAATTTCGGTAACGACGATAACATCCGATTGCTTTTCCTGCTCAAAATGTGTTCTGGCTCGCAGAGTGATCGTGGAGCGACCAGTGAGTGTTCCCTGGCGAATGCCGTGGCGTCCGCAGATGATGCCGCCTGTTGGAAAATCGGGACCGGGCAGCACCTGCAGAATTTCATCGACCGTGCAATCCTGGTTATCAATCAGCAGTTTGACCGCTTCTGCGACTTCGCTTAAATTATGAGGCGGAATGCTTGTCGCCATCCCGACGGCTATTCCGGTCGCTCCATTGACCAGCAAGTTTGGGAATTTTGAAGGAAGAACAATCGGTTCGACATTTTCCTGATCGTATGTCGGAATGAAATCGACCGTGTTGCGGTTGAGGTCGGCCAGCATTTCGGAAGCGACCGGTGCAAGTCTTGCTTCGGTATATCGCATCGCAGCAGGAGGCAGACCGGCCAGCGAACCGAAGTTCCCCTGTTTATCAATTAAAACTTCTCGCGTGGCCCAATCCTGAGCCATACGTACCAGCGTGGCGTAAATCGCCTGGTCGCCATGCGGGTGATAGTTACCCATCGTATCACCAGCAATTTTTGAACACTTGGTTCGGCTGCCGGTTGGACCGAGATTCAAATCGTTCATCGCCACCAGAATACGTCGTTGGGACGGCTTCAGACCATCGCGTACATCGGGCAGCGCACGCGAAACGATAACGCTCATCGCATACGTTAAATAGCTGTTGCGCATCTCATCCTGAATATCAAGCTGCTTGATGCGATCGTCGCCCGGAATGGAAATTTCTCTGGAAGGTTGTTGCTGTTCGTCGTCAGATCCGTTAGTCAATCGAATAACTCCTGTGAGACAAAATCGAAGCCGAAACCGTCTGGCTGGCTCTCGAAATCCTCTCGAAAAATGAATGCGAAACTACAAAAATCGTAGGTCGGGTATTATAGTGAAACTGACGTTAGCGGGCAATGAACCGGGCAGATCAATTTGAAGTCGTATCCTGTTATTTGGAAAGAGGTTACGAAAACCTTTCCGGAATTATCAGATGTATATTCGCGGGGTGAGATAATCCCCTGCTTTTGTTCCCGTCTGCGAATGTATCTGTAAGCAAAAAGAGAGCTGAAATTGATCGGGTAAGCCATTTATTTGTTCATGTTGACAGTGAACGTGTACGGAAAAGACTCTGTTTCAGACTTACCGAGCAGAGCTTCTCGGCAAATGTTTCCAAACAGACTCCCTCTCACAATGGAATGAGACGCCCTATCTAAGTAGTATGTTCCCCGAGGTAATTGACACTCTGTTTTAATGACACTAAATCAAACAAGGAAATAGCATGTCCACAGAAGAAGCTTCTGACCCGAAACCAGAAAATACTGTTGACGACAATATCGATCAGCCGGTTCAAGGTGAAAAAACCGCCGAACCGCTGAGCGATGAAGAACGAAAAGCAAGAGCCGAAGAATCACAGAAAATTGATCCTTCGCAAATTCCGGATGCCAGCTTCCCACTGATGATCAGCATGTTCACAACGCAGGCAATGGGGGCACTTGGCTTAATTCCAAATCCAATCACCTCAGAGATGGAGTTCCAGCCGGAACTTGCCCGACACTATATCGAAATGCTCGCCGTACTTGAGGAAAAAACGAAAGGGAATCTCGACGAAAATGAAGCAAAGCTGATGGAAACCAGTTTGCACGAACTACGAGTCATGTTCGTACAAAACACCAAAAAAGAGCAGTAGGCGAAATCGCGACTACAGCTGTTTGAATCACGGTTCTTCATCCTGTTGCAGAGACTGTACTGCAAAGCAGGTAAAGAAGTTGACTGATAGTACAAAAGGGAATCGCTATGACCTCTGGTGAACGGGACCTGCTCAACTTTCTTTTTCTGGCTGCAGAGTCTCACCGGAAAAAGCAGGTTCCGGGGCGCGATCGCTTTTTGTTACTTGCAATGATTGCCGCTTGTGAAGCAGGCTATCCAGAGCTTGCTGATCAGTACCAGCAGATTATTACTCGAGACTCTCCTCGCCATTTACTTGCCCGGTATGCAAACGCTATCGAAGCGCTGCGGGAGGAAGGATTTCAGGTATTCTCGAAGCAGATACGCCGATTTTGCACAACAGAACGGGCAGAACAGCTTGCAGTCGGGCTTGATTTTGCCGCAGAGCGGGAACTCCAAAAGCGCCAAAGCAATGTTCAACAACTCGCCGAAGAGATTGCCGAACCAATGCTGGGAACCTGAATTACCGCGGAATTAAAACAGATTTTCGGTGTGCGACTGTAACTATTCAGCAATGTTTGGTTTTGCAGGGATTAATATTACCTACATGGTCTGCTACGCTGTCCAGCTACGACTTGCCTGTTTAAGGATGAAGCTCAATTTATCTTTCACCGGGAACAACTTGTGGCATTGGTGAATTTGGTCTGCCGGTTGAATTGAACCTTTGCGTTGGGGGCTCTGCTCTACGATGGACAGCAGGGCCGTTGAGCACTGGCTGGCTGTTTCCAGATTGAGGTGAGTAAGGCCACTGTGCAGGCGTGTGCCTGCCTCTTAAAGCTGGCTGCATAACCGGCAGGCGTTCCTGATTGCGTCTTTGGCCATCATACCGTTGCTGCTGATTACCTGACGAATTCTGCGGCGAGAGTTGTCGATTCGATCCATGCTGATGAGCCGTCTGATTGAGCCAGGGAGTTTCTGACTTTGCCTGCTGAATTTGTTGTGTCTGCTGGTGTGAATGATGTTCATGCGATGTCTGTTGCACCTGAGAATCCGGTGCATATGGCCAATTTTTAATTTCCCCCTCTCTTGGAGGCGGTTGATTCGAATATGGATAAGAGGTAACTTTCTCCGACGGTTTGCCCCCTGTTGAAAACAGCGGCTTATGTTCGGTTAGTGCTGGACTATTTTTCCCCTCATTGCTGGCAACAGGTGGTGCGTTCAATTGCAGGTTTTGTGGTGACTGAATCGTTGGAGGCTGAATTGGCAGATGTTGAAACGGATGCTGATGCTTAGGCTTTGGTTGATGTCCATGATGTCCCTCCATACTTTGGTGAGGCACTGCTTTCGCTTGTGTTATTGGTGCCTGTGAAACTGGCTGCCTGGTTGAAAACTGAGGACGAGATGCTGACTGCCCGGCAGGATAGCTTCTTCCGGAAGGGTAAGATTGTGAGGCAGGCGTGGAACCTGTAGAGTTCAACGGAAACATCTGCCCCGGCCCGGCGTTCATGCCCATCTGCATGGCCAACGCAACTGCCTGCTGATAGTTGGCAGAATCTGTTTGTGGTTCAGGATTTGAAGGTCGTGCTGCTGGAACAGCGGGAGGCTGATTGCTTAAACCGTATTGTGGGATTGCATTTTGTTGCTGCGGACTCGTGGAGGCAGAGCTGAATGCGGGAGAAGCAGGAACGTTTCCGCCCTGTGGTGCTTGCGTCAACTGTTCTGCTG
>WFOZ01001067.1 GCA_015487825.1 Planctomycetaceae bacterium | reverse complement strand
AGACAGGTTGGAAATTATTTCTAAAAAAAGTTCCCGGCAACCTGAAGGTGACCCCACCGAGAATTCCACAGACTCTCTATTACAGGGAAAACCTGAAAGCTCCTTCCAGCAATTCCGATTCACAGTGGCTTCTCAGTTCTGAAAATTCTGTCGAAGCGGACACGTCTGCCGCTCCCCCGTTTTCTGCTCAGGATGGGACAGAAACTCTCGAAATTGACGCTGATGATCCCGGTGAGATGCCTGAAATTCAGCTGCAACAGCGTATGATAAAGCGGCCTTTGCAATCAATGGGAAATGAATCTGTTCCAGCTGAGAGTCAAATCAAATCGGATGAACAGGAACCGTCTCCTGAGGAGAATGAAAATCTGCAGGTGGAAATTGATCATACGCTTTGGCGAGAACAGAATAACTGGCTGGGCGAGACACTGATCATGATACCGCTTGCCAGAGTCAATCGCTCATCAAGCCTGGATTTTCAAATTCCAGCAAACTCCCGCATTTTAAGTCTTTCACATCATCAGCGTTTTATAATTAAAGTTGCTGATAACGTTCTTTCGGTCAGGCTGAATAAATCGAAACAGGAACATGCTTCGCATATTGATTTCGGTTTGATACTGATTCAATGGATGCAACCTCACGCATTTTCGTGGACTGCGATGGACTCGCTTTTACTGCCTGGAGCGTCCACTGTGGATTCTGTTTCCTGGAGAGTCATTGATTATCATTCAAAAAAAAGAAGCTTACTCGAAACTAAACAATCCTGGAAAACATATCTTCTGATGTTAAGTGAACTCGAATCAGACGCATTGCCTCTGGAAAATTCAGGCAGCCAATTAGTAAAACCAGATACATTATTTCAACAGGTTCTTCAGCAGATACCACAACAGCAGGAGGGGAAAATATTTTCAGCTTTGCAGAAACTCCCTCGGCAATCCTGGAATCAGCCACTTCAGCATAAAATGATTCCAGTGATTGAATCGGGTCGTACTGCTTCCCCATTGAGGCAGATCAGTATTGCTTCTGAGAACCATTTTATCCGATATGCAATCTGGGCTTTTACTTTCTTCTGGGGGTGGGGAATGTGGCAGACCAACCATGTTCGACAAACGGTTATAAGAAGAAGGCATCTTGCATTATGCAGTTTTCTGCTGATTGGGTTAATTGCCGTTTTGATGATCAGCTGAGTCAAATGTTTTTTGTAAGCAGCCAGGTGAATGTGGCGAGAGATGCCAAAAGGCAGTAGATTGCGAACCAGCGGAGTTTTTTCTTGCGGACAATTCGCAGTAGTCCTTCTAGCGCAAAAATTCCAACGATAAAAGAGACTAATGCCCCAAGAAGCAATGTGGCATCAACGGGGAAAGGCTCCGGTGATTCCAGCATGTCTTTAGTATGTAGCAGCGTTGCCCCAAGTATAGCAGGGATTGCAATCAGAAAAGAAAACCTGGCAGCGATCTGGCGAGGCAGGCCCGTCATTACACCACCTGCAATAGTACTGCCTGATCGAGAAATACCGGGAACAACTGCCAGCGCCTGGAAGAATCCAATCGATAGGGCCTGTTTTATATCAGGTGCTTTATCGGTCTTGGTTTCTAGTTGCTGCTGCGAAACAGGTTCCAGCCATTCGCATAACCAAAGCAGTAACGCTGTGACCAACAGGCCGCCCGCAGCCACAGCTGGAGTATCGAATGCAGATTCGACAGCATCTTTGAGAGTTAAGCCTACGATCACAATCGGGAGCGTTGCAATAATAATTGCTCTGATCATTTTTATATCAAATAATAACGTCCGCAGATCCCGACGATAGACAACCAGGATTGATCCCAATGTTCCCAGATGCAGGGCAATGTTCATCGCCAGGTCATCCTCAGCAGAGTTAATTCCGCCAGAGAGAAGCTCATTAACGATGACCAAGTGACCGGAAGAGCTGATCGGCAGAAACTCTGCAATTCCCTGTACGATTCCGAGTATAATGACTTGAAACAACTCTTGAGCATCCATGCGTTATTCAAATTTCCTGATTAAAAGAAACAGGTTGGCAAAACGGGCCGCCATCTTTTGCAAAGATTATATTCCGCCAGTGGAATCGAGCCAGCGTCCGATGGCGTCAAAATCTTCGACACTGAGAGATTCCTTCTTGACGCGGGAGGCAACCGGGTATCCTTCCCGCTGCAGATACTTTTGAAGTTTTTCAGCGATTTTCTGCTGATCTTTACCTGATGCAGAAATTAGTATCTGTAACCGATATCCCGGCTCGTTAAAAGGTGCCCGGAACCGGCGGGGAATTCCCATTGAAAACAGCCCTTCAAATGTTTCGCGGTTTTCAAAAACGAACAACCAGGGGAAACTGGTGTCTTTTCCGGAGGTGATCAGGCAGGTCATTCGCGAATCAATCTGATAACTCTGTTCCACTTCTTTGATGCAATCCTGCAACCAGCTTACATCATCACTTGACCAGGCTTCCAGTTTTTCTGAAATTGGCATCACCAGTATCATGCCGCGAGTTCGGCAGATGCGTTTCCATTGAGCAAGTTCTTTTTTCGGAATCGGTTCTCCGGTTGCGGAAAGCCAAAATGCTAAACCATAAACTGCCTGATGTCGATAATCCTCGGGAACATACAGGCGATACTTCTGCTGATGCTCTGAAAGAGTTTTAACCAGTTCGCCGGTTTTAAGAACTTTCCCTGCCTCTTTTTTGTCCTGATGTGCCAGAAACGGTAAAGGCAGTTGCTCAACAATTGCATCGGGCACAGCTCCCGCTCTGATTTTTTTATTCTGTTTTTGGTCTTCTCGAAAGATCGTTAATTCAAATTCACTGCCCGGCTGTTTCAGAAAAATAATATCTCGAAGCTGGTCATAAGTGGCAATTTTTAAATCATT
>WFOZ01001066.1 GCA_015487825.1 Planctomycetaceae bacterium | reverse complement strand
CAGAGATCGCATGGGGCAAAAACCTCTGGTTTACCGGAAGGAGTCGAATCGCATCCTGTTTGCCAGCGAACTGAAATCATTGCTGCAAATTCAAACTATCCCCCGAAAAATCAATCACAAAGCGATTGATCTGTTTCTGACCTACCAATACGTTCCACATCCCTACTCAATTTTGGAGGGATTTGAAAAACTACCTCCTGCACATTATGCAATCTGGGAAAACGGAAATTTAAAACTCCAGCGTTATTGGTCTGCGCCATTTTCGCTGGAAGAACAGGAGTCTGAACCCGGGCTGTTATCCTATAAGGACCAGGTTGAGCAGTTGCGTCAGTTGTTGAGTGATGCGGTCCGGCTTCGTTTGAGAAGTGACGTCCCGCTGGGAGCCTTTCTTTCAGGAGGTATCGATTCGACAATTATTACCGGGCTGATGCAGCGGGAAATGTCGAGGCCGGTCGAAACTTTTTCAATTGGTTTTGACGTTGCACAGTACGACGAAACATCTTACGCCCGTGAAGCCGCAATAAAACTTGGTACCAATCATCACGAACATATTGTTTCACCTTCTGCATTGAATTCATTGCCGAAGCTGATCTGGCACTACGATGAACCATTTGCGGACAGTTCTGCAATTCCCACAATGGCTTTGTGTGAAGTGACTGGTCAGTCTGTCAAAGTGGCAATAACAGGAGACGGGGGCGATGAACTTTTTGCCGGTTACGACCGTTACCGGGCAGTTCGACTGGGAGAGAGAATCGATTCGCTTCCAGTTTTTTTGCGTCGTCTGATCGCTTCTTCCTTCTGGCAAAAACTGCCTGCTTCAGTAGGGCAAAAATCGTTTTTCAGAAGATTGAAGCGTTTTCTGGGGTCTGCTTCGCTGGAGCCACGCCATCGATATATGCAGTGGATTGCAATCTTCCAGGAGGCGCAGCGAGCTCAGCTATATACCACCGGGTTTCGAAATTCACTCCAGGAATTCCAGGCTGAGCAATGGTTGGGCGATGTTTATCAGCAATTCCCAAACCGGGATTTTGTTACCCGGACCACTGCAGTCGACCTCGTATCCTATCTGCCCTGCGATATTCTGACCAAGGTCGATATTGCCAGTATGTCTGTCGGGCTGGAATGTAGAAGCCCGTTTCTTGATCACAAAATTGCAGAATTCACTTCTCAGCTCCCTTTGAACTTCAAACTGAAAGGGAAAATCGGAAAGCGAATTCTGCGGGATGCGTTTTCTGAATTGATTCCTGAATCTATTCTCACTCGTCCTAAAATGGGATTTGGTGTGCCGGTTGATCATTGGTTTCGCAATGAACTCAAACCGATGCTCCACGATATTCTGCTCAGCGAACGAGCGTTTTCACGAGGTTATTTTTCACCCGATGCTGTGCGAAACTTGATTGAAGAACATACTGGTTCCCGAGTAGACCATAGCAGTCGCCTGTGGGCCCTGCTGGTTCTCGAATCCTGGCAACGTATGTTTCTCGACCCTGCTGCTATCCCTACTCAGGCCCCGTCTGTTTAGCAAACACGATTTGTAACTATTCAGTCGTAGGGTCCGCTATTGCGGACCATCGCATGAAATGGAGGTTCCCTTATGATTTGAGCAGAGCTCAGTCTTAATTTTTGTAGAGCGGTTTAAGTTTTTTCATATCGGTCAGGCGGATAACAACCATACGCCGCTGTGGGCGTTCAGCATTTTGATTGATGAAGAATTGGCTGGCAATGTTGTCCGGCTTCAAACCATCTGCAGAAACAATGAGCATTTCCCCGACATTCAAAGTGACGCTGAACTTTAATTCCCGTAGAGATATTATTTCCTGCTGAGGTCTTAATTCCCATTGCGAGACTCCGGCCATCGGTCGCAATTCAGAACTGCCGTGATGTATCTCGGGAATAATGTGTAATTTGATCCATCCATCCTGCAGTCGTTCCAGTTCTGTTCGCAAAATACAGCGGGCGTTAACCAGTGTTGTCGGCTCGGATTCTCCTGGAAGTATCAGAGAAATTTCCGGCTGGATATTGCTTGTTAGGATGTCGGTCTCGCCGCCTGATTGTAAATGAATGCTGCGACCAACCATTTCTTTGTGTCTGGAAGTGCCCGCAGAATCAGTGATATCATTCTTAATGCCGAGTAACCTTTGCAGTGAGCGAGGTGGCGTTAACCCGACTAACCCGATACGAAATCCCGATTGACGCATTTTTGAACGCGTTTCCAGGTCAACGGTTCCAATCATGTCCACTTCATCCCAAACCAGATTGGAAAGTAACGGGTCATCGGCATCTCGTTCGATGTAGACAATATCCAACTGAACCGCTTCCATGCTCGGTTTCATCGGGCTCAGCAATGATTTACCCTTGGTCTGTTCGCTATGCATGTCAACAAAATGGCAACCTGCCAGAAGGCACGCAGGTAGCAGCATCGACAGGATCAGGCCCCATCGAAGAGCTTGTTTCGTGCTGCAAGGCTGCAGTTCGGTTGCTCGAATTGTGTTGGAAAATGGCATGAAGACAGGTGAAATGATCGGTGAAGGGATACTGCCAGGTTCGACAGAATACTCACCTGGCATGGAGGCCTGTTTGACCAGCATTGCCGAAGTGTGTTTCAGAGAATTGCATAAATCGCATTAATATGAAGTGCCAGTAATGCGACAATACAATCGGAAAGGGTTTTCGAGGAGAGGATTCTTTTACCGAGAAGAGATGATTGTGTCAATAAATTATCAGGAACGGAATTCTTCAGTTGAAAATAGTCATTTTTACAGCGTCGTTCGGTATCGCAGGCAATAACGCAACAAAGCGAACCGGAAAACCGGCTCGCTTTGGCTTGGAGTCTATTGGGAAGCTCTATTTATAATTACCTTTACGACCACAACGCTGTTTTTTCTTCTGCTTCTCTTTGAGCATCAACGGAGTATCTTGTCAAAGGCATCGCTTCCAGTCTGGCAATCGGAATTGATTTGCCGGTCAGTTCGCAAACGCCGTACGCGTCTTCCTGAAATTTCATCAACGCATGTTCAATCTCAGAAAGTTCGTCGGCTTTCATTGCAATAAGATGCGTATTAAGGTCGCTGGATTCATTGTACTGGGCAATATCAGCCGCATCGCCCACAGCTGTGCTTGTTGTGCGAGTTGCCTGCGATCTGCCTCCTGCCCGGCTCCTTAACTCATCTCGACGAGTCATCAAATCAAACTTCAATCGTTCCAGTCGCTCTGCTCGTGTCATTTGGGGCTCTTTCTCTTCATCTTTTATCCAATTTGCCTTTGACTCAGTTCTCTGTGCCAAGGCGTTGTCAATTTGTCGCATCCCAACATCCTGTCGGCGATAATCTAATGATTTTCCTGAATACAAGGTGACGAAACATGATGCACTCAAGGGAACATCTGATTGGCGACAAACTGCCTCCGTTTCAGTCTTAGGTATGATCAGCGAGCTTAGATGCGATTTCAAGTGTACTGATGGATATTCTCGTTGAATTCTTTAGAAGTAATAGATCAGGTTAATGGTGGTTTTTCTTTAACCTGTTGCTATTAAAAAGGTTATGGATATGTTGAATGGGTATGTTTGATTTTGAACATGCTTTGAGTGGTCTTGTGGCCACCTATAGTAACCCCCAATGTCCATTAGATAATCTAATCTGAAGTATTCAAATTAAAAAGCAGGGAGTTTTGTTTCATTCAAATGCAGAAGGGGTTCTTATGAACAGTTTTTAGTGTTTTGATTTGTTATTTTGCGACGTCGTAAAAATATCAGAATTTTTTTTCCGCATTGTTGATAGACTCATAAAATTTCAAGTTTCGTAACTACTCAGCGGAGGGTGGCTGGGAGCAGATTGTTATTACAAAGGTGTGAATGTTCGGAAAACATTCGCACAATCTGCCCCCAGGGTTGGATACCTGATTGTATCTGGGGGCAAATTGTCACCAGCCGTATTGTCAATTGCTCACACTACTTCCGACAATTGTCCCCAGTCACCCATTACTGAATAGTTACCAAG
>WFOZ01001065.1 GCA_015487825.1 Planctomycetaceae bacterium | reverse complement strand
ATCAATGACTGTTTGTGACTGCTGAAGAGATTGTGATTGTTGAACGACGAATGTTTCACGTTTTGCAGATTGTGTGACAATTTTTGCATCGAGTAGCGTTTCCACATACGGGAGTGCAGAACCATCGCAGCCGGGCAGTTCGGGGGCATCGATTTGAATCAGGCAGTTGTCAATCTGCAATCCGGCCAGCGCAGCCATCAGGTGTTCGGTCATTTCAACCGAAGCTTCCCCACGGACCAGTTTGGTTCGACGCTCTTCCGGGGCGAGGTATTCGATCAGAGCCGGAATTCGATGGGAACCGGGCAGATCAAGTCGCTGAAAAACAATGCCATGATTTTCAGCAGCCGGGCAGAATCGCAAGGTGACATCTGCATTCGTAAACAGGCCAAAGCCTTTCAGCTCGGCGACATTTTCAATTGTTCTCTGGAGACGGCCCGTCATGGTTTCTGGCACTCGAGCTTAATGGAAAAAAGGCATGTCGACACCAAATGCAGTATCGACACGCCCAGGAGAGATATCAGCTTTTGCTCAAGAAATACATTTCACTACTTCTGTGGATTTCCTGGACCATTTGCTGTTTTAATGGTTTGGGCATATTTGTCGTTCAGGAATTTGAGAACCTGATCGGTAATATCAATACCACTGTTGTGCCATACAACCTGCTTATTCATGTTCTGAATCAGCTCTTGAGCATTGTTGGTTTCATCAACAGCATTTCGGCTGAAGCGAACAATGACATCGTAGTTGTAATAGTCAGCATACTGACCGACTGCTCCAACAACTTCCAGGTAAACTTCCTTGTAAATTTTAGATTCAGCCCGCAAAAATTTCTGTTGCTGTGTTTTGCGGAACGCTTCGAACTTTGTTGATTCGCTGATCAACTTTGCTTCAAGCTGCTGATACTCTGCGGAACCTTCTGCAAAAGTACCCGCTTTCAGTTTCGCCTGTGTTGCCTTGAGTGACTCTGCCATTTTTTTGGCAGCATCGTCAGTGGCTTTAATTTCGTTGCGAAGCTGTTCGCGAAGGTCCGAGAACTTTTTATACTCTTTGAACAGATGAGCCATGTCAATCAGGCCAATCGTTCGCTTTGCCTGGCTGGAAGCCGCTGGCTGGGCCTGGGCAGTTGTCGGTGTCTGCATAACAGACAAGGCAAGCCCCAGACATAAAGTGAACAGAGTGAATCGTTTCACGTTCAAGCACTCCTTTGCTAATCGTCTTTTCGTTAGACCCGTTCGGTAATGGATCCTGGTCAATGTTTCAAACCGATTCCAATCGGCTCACTTGGTTATTGAATGGACAAAACAAGAAAAGCATGTCCACCCGCTCTCATTTCATCCATCTACAGAGGAAAATTTGATCCGCGGGCCGGGAATGTCGCAGGTTCTGCGATATGAGTCAAGATGAGTGTTGAGATTTTCACAAAGGAATACAGATCCTGTTTATTTGCAGGGAACAGAGCTGGTTTTGCCCACATCCGGCGCTGCAGGACCTCCTGACAATATCGGAAAATGTCTGTTTTTAAGCGGTAAATCGCGAATTTACGCAACGGGAAGGGAAACAGGTTTTTGCTCTTGATTACTTAGATGCACCGCTTCACTGAATTGCACATATTTCAATGCAGTCTCGAAATTATTGAGTGTTACCGGTTCTTCGCCTCGAATTGCAGCGACGAAGCTTTCTTCTACACGCCAGCAACCCTTCTCTTTTTCCGGGATTTCCAGAATTTTCAACGCCGTATCGCCGATGCGGCCCGTGAGAACCTGCTCCCCCTGTTCCCATTTGGGATCAAAGTGGATTTTTATCGTTCCTTCCGAACCATATAAGTGAATCTGCTGTCCCGGGCCGAATAATGAAATCCCGCTGATGTGGTAGATTCCACGCCCTCCGCCGGCCAGTTTTGTCAACACCTGCAAAGAATCCGGAATGGTCACTTTTGCCATATCAGGTTGACTGTCAACAGGGCGTTCCGGTTCAAATATTTGTGACTGGGCAAAAACCTGCTCTGTCTCCGGGATCCAGCGGGAAGCTGTTTCATGCAGAATTCCCATTGTCAGAATGTTTTGCCCACTTAACTCCTGTTGCTGTCGCGGATGTAAATATTGACTGAAATCCCAGAAGGCATCGTCTGCCCCCAGAACGACCAGTTCACGCAATTCGCCGATGAAACCATGTTCGAGAATTGATTTTAGATAATCTCCATACACCAGACCAAACGGGCTGGGGACGACCATCGCCGTTAATTCGGAATGCCTTTGCGAGCACTCCAGCATTTGCTTCCCCTCTGCCAGATTGCGGGACATGCGGGCTTCGCAGAGAACATGCTTGCCTGCTTCGAGAGCGGCGACGGTTACTTCACAATGCAAATTCGGCCACGTACCGATTACCACTGCATCAATACGATCATCCGCAATCAAATCTTTCCAGTGGGAGTACGTCTCAGCAATTCCGAATTCCGAAGCGATTTTCTTTGTCGATTCTTCATGCTGATTGCAAACTCCATACAGTTCCACTTCCGCGATCTTCTGAAGACCCGGAATATGTCTGGCTTGAGTGTTACGGCCTGCTCCAACAAAACCAATACGAATCGAATCTGACACGAAATTTGTATCTCCTGCTATAAACGGTCAATCAGCGGCTTAGTCCGGTTCATACGACAACGAGAGGAACCGCGGGCCAGCGCCCAGCGGCTGATGCATAATCCGGGTTAGTCTACTCGCCACCTCCTACATGTGTAATGATCCTCCATCCGATTTTCAACTTAAAACAAGAACCAGAAGCCCGTTTCCCCTCTTATCTCATCAGTCCTGTCTCTTACAACCGGAAAAACCTGCATCATCTGAACGTTCTGAGCTGCCCCGGACGACCAAATAGGAGCATACAATTTCCGGGTGAGTTAGCTTTATCATCTTCGACGTCGCTGACGCGATGCCTTTTGAGTGGCCTGGATTGTGTAGCCTCCAATGAACTCGCCTTCAGAATTGATATAACCCCAGTCATTGAGATCTGCAATGTCTGCGGAAACTTTAGAGCCGAGCCTCAGGGAACCCAGGTTATGCGGTTCATTTCCCAGTATGCCATAAATTTTCTCTCCTTCGATCGCTGTGATGGATATCCAGATAAATTCTGTATTTCCATTACGGGTAACTGGTGACTTGACCGAGTAATTTTCTCCAGTGTTTTCTTCATAGGCAGCAACAAATTCCGGCCATGTCTGACGAGCTTTTTCCTGTGCTTTCTGCATCGCCGCATCATCGGCGGAAACTTCAACAATTGGTACCGT
>WFOZ01001064.1 GCA_015487825.1 Planctomycetaceae bacterium | reverse complement strand
TCAGATGTGTATAAGAGACAGCCCCTGGAGTGCAGTTTCCCCGGTAACTACATCTCGAGTCGTGCCCGGCTGATCAACAACAATTGCCCGCTCGAATCCTAATAGAGCATTGATCAGCGAAGACTTTCCAACATTGGGCAGGCCACCAATAACGATGCTCCACGGAGTAACAAGATGCTTGCCGAAATCGGACCATTCCAGCATTTGCACAACAGTTTTACAATGTTCGTTTTTCGCTTCTTCGTTGAGAGTTGCCCAATAATTCTGATCCTGGCATTTATCGAGTTCTTTCCAGAGCTTTTTACCGGACTGTCGCTGCTGGATGAGCAATTCGGCAGTGCGAAATGTTCTGGCTTGAGAAATTGCCTGTATGTATTCCGATTCCCATATGCTATCTGTTTTTTCGTAATAGTCTGACCACTCGAGAATGCTACAGCCAAGGCTCTTGAGATCTTGCAGAATTCGAGAAACAGCGGCGCTGCCACCGTGGGAGTGAATTTCAAATTTAAATTCACTTGTTCTGCAGACAACAAGTTCTTCCTCACCCCAGCTGCCAAAAACAATTTTACCAGTCGGTTGCAGATTAACAGGTTTTTGGTTTCTCGCCAGAAAAAAAGGGACAGGAGATTTTTGAGCCTTCAATGCAAGTTGTTCCAGGCAACCTCGCACAACAATAGTTGCGACCGCTCCCCGACCGTGCGGGGTCAGCAGAGTAGCAATGGTTGTATCGTTTAACGTTTCGGAAGGAAATGTCATTCTCTTGTCTGGTTCTCAGAGAAAATCACCGAAGATTAAATTCGTTACACCGTTAATAAACATCAGTGAAAACGAATCAGCTGCAGGCATCAGATATTAGCGATAACTCAAGGAGCTGGAAACAGTTTTGATCTCCCTTTTTATTTTTGCAGTGGATCCTGATGTTCCCGTAACCAGGTTGTCAGTTTATGGTTCAAATCCTCTCTGGTAGAGGCGTGTTCGGGTTTCTGTACAAGATTGCTTAGCTCGAAAGGATCATTTTTCAGGTCAAACAATTGTGTCTTTTTCGCCTCGGGGTATTGAATCAATTTCCAGCGGTCCGTACGAATCATTCGCTGTGCATGCCTGTAGTATCCGACAATAAAAGGATAGATTTCATCCGTTTGATTATTCAGTATTGGTAACAGGCTTCGACTTTGTAACGATTTCGGATGAGGTGCATTGGCGAAATCACAAAATGTAGGGAACAGATCTCGCAAATAACATTGTGCTTTGGAAATTTTCCCTTCAGGAATTCCCGGTCCACGAAAAATAAGCGGGATATTAATCGTGTGCTCATACATATTCTGTTTCCCCATCAATCCGTGACTGCCCAGAGCCAATCCGTGATCGCTGGCATAAACAATAATCGTATTCTCGGCCTGACCAGTTTCATCTAGCACCTTTAGTATTTTTCCGATTTGCTCATCCATATGTGAAATGATTGCGTAGTACGTTGCCAGATCTTTTTGAATATCTGTTTTTGTCCGAGGCCAGGGGAGCAGTTTCTCATCCCGCCCGTTGAAATTGCCATGATCGAAAGGATGTCTGGGGAGAAAGTTTTCTGGAACCGGTATCTTACGCCAATCGTAGACCTTTCCCCATTTGGGTGGGTTGAGCAGTGGGTCGTGCGGTGCGGTGAAATTTACATGGAGAAAGAAAGGTTTATCAGATTTTCGTTTCAGAAATTTAATTGCTGATTCCGCAAACAGCCTGCTGATATCCGGTGTCAATCCGATCCCCAGTTCGGGCATCAGTTTACGATCATCTGTTTGGAACATCCAGCCGACATAACCGGTGACGATTCTGCCTTTGCTGTCGAATTGTGGCTCTTTAGGACGCCTGCCGGCTGCAAATAAACCGAGCGATTCCGTAAACCCACGATTAACAGGCCGTCCTGCCATATGCCATTTTCCAACCCAGTAACTTCGATAACCTGTTTTCACCAGCACTCCAGGAAGTGTTGGTAAGCTTAAATCGGCATCTCTGTTGGATAAAAATACCTTGTTTTTGAATCCGGTGCAGCCGGTCAGGATTTCTGTTCTACTGGGGAAACAGAGCGGGTACGCACAAGTCGCTCGAGTGAAGCTGGTCCCTTGTTTAACAAGGCGATCCAGATGGGGGGTTTGAATAATTCTGTTTCCTAACGCGCCAATCGTATCGGGGCGTTGGTCATCTGAAAACAGAAACAGAATATTCGGCTGAGCGGTCTTTTCCGCCTGAACCGTCTGCCCCCAAAAAGTAGAATTCACAAACATGAATGCGACAAGGACAAGGTAAAATATGCCTGTCTTAATTGAATCTGCAAGGCGAATCAC
>WFOZ01001063.1 GCA_015487825.1 Planctomycetaceae bacterium | reverse complement strand
TACAGGAGCAACTGAGACTGACTGATCAGGAAGGTTTGACCGACCTGGCCGGGCAGCGAGCCGTAGAACAGTTCATGCAGCAATACTACCTCAATGCAGATTTTGTTTCCAAAACGGCCAGGCGTTTTATCGAACTAAACCGCCCCAGCACTTTTCAGGAGCGGGTTTCTTCGCGTGTTTATCGTAAAGTCGTCGAGCAGAAATATCTGATTGTTGCGGGGCGACTTAATGCACCGGGCTATGAAATTGAAAAAATTGTTACTTCAGTAGAAGAAATTCTCAAAACATTTCTTGTTGCGGCCCGCCATAAGGTTCGTGTTTCTTCGCGGCTGATTGAAGCAATCCAAAAACAGATTCCTGAATTATCCCGGACTGTTTCACAATCTGAAGCGACTCTGTTTCTGGAAATCCTCGATCAGTTCGGCTATTTGGGGGGAACGCTGCGTGATCTGTTTGAATGCGGCATTCTTGAAATTCTCATTCCGCAATTCAGTCACTCTCGCGGTTTGCTGCAATTTAACCACTACCATGCTTACACGGTCGATGAACACACACTGCGAACATTGGATGCTCTTGATCTCTTAACCGAACAATCGGGAGAAGTTCGTGAACAGATCTCGAAATTAAAACAGAAATCCCTGTTGCCCCTGGCGTTGTTACTGCACGATCTTGGTAAAGGGTTTGAGCAGGATCACAGCGAACTGGGGGCAGAAATTGCTCAAAAAATTGGAGAGCGTTTTCACCTTGAAAAAGATGCAACACGGCAGATCGTGCTTCTGGTTCATGAACATCTCAGTATGTCGCTGCTTGCGTTTCGGCGAGACACTTCCGATCCGCGTGTTGTCGCAGAATTCAGCCGCACGGTTCGAGACAGTGATACGCTGCGAAAACTGTATCTGCTGACAATCTGTGATATCCAGGCGGTCGCACCAGGAATCTGGGATGACTGGAAAGAGCGATTGCTTCAGGAACTGTTTGAACGGACCAGACTTTCGTTAATCGGAAAATACGCGCGGCCTCACTTGAATCAACAGTTGAGCGAAATTCGAGATCAGGTTCTAAACCTCGCCACCGAGAATGGATTGACGGGCGAAGAACTTGAACTGCTGACATTTGAACTGGCTCAGATGCCGGAGCATTACTTGCTGTCGGTTTCTGTAGAAAGCATCGCACGCGATTTGCAAATTGCGATTCGCCTTGAGGATCAGCAGGTGGAAATTGCCCATCATTATGATGCCGCAACAAACAGTTTGGAGTTAACAGTCCTTACCCGGCAACGAGGCATGGAACGCTGTTTTCATCGCTTAACCGGCGTACTCACCGCCTTGCATCTTTCAATCCTTTCAGCTGATATCTGCACCAGCCCAACAGGACTTTTATGCGATCGTTTTCTTGTTGAAGATCAGGATATTTCGGGGGAACCATCGCCGGCAAGGCTGGAGAAAATTTCCGACAAACTGAAAGAAGCTGCTTCTCGACCAGTTTCTTTCGAACGGCTGTTCAAAAAGCATCGTCGGTATCAGTCGTCTGAAGATTCCGAACCGATTTCCAATCAACAATCGTACGTCTCCATCGATAATACAACTTCAGACACTGCAACAATTATCGATGTATTCGCTCACGATCTCCCGGGGTTGTTGTTTACACTTTCCAAATCGCTATACGATCTCGATCTTTCCGTCACGCTGGCGAGAATTACTACGCATGTCGATCAGGTAGTCGATGTTTTTTACGTCACCACGCTGGAAGGGAAATCGCTTGATGAAATTGCCTGTAAAGCAATCCGCGACCGCCTGGAATATGTTCTCAGCGAATTCGAACGATTCGGGCACCGCCTGTTTGATTCCTGAATAGGAATTAGAGCGATAATAGAAGTTTTATTATCGTTCCTGCATGCAATCTGCCCACGGTGCTAGCCGCGGTTGATTTTGGTTGAAAAATGCTTCTATCACTCAAGCAACTCATCAGCATTCTAACGCCTGATACCTAATCCCTAACGCCTACTGGGCAGTCCAACCGCAGTCTATGTTCCAACTGGCGCCGGTGACTGATTTTGCGTTTTCAGAGCAGAGGTAAAGAACAAGGCTCGATATTTCGCTCGGTTCGATTAACTTTCCTGTCGCTGCGGATTTTAACAGCACGTCGCGCTCAACTGCTTCTTTACTGATTCCCAATGCTTCAGCTTGTGCTTCTATCTGATTTTCAACCAGCGGCGTGCGTACATAAGCCGGGCAGATGGCATTGACGGTAATCCCGAGCGGCCCCCCCTCCAGCGCAGTCGTTTTTGTTAAGCCAATCAAGCCATGCTTGGCGGAAATGTAGCCAACTTTGTTCAGCGAGGCGACCTGGGAATGGATCGAGCCGATGTTGACAATTCGTCCCCAGCCATTCTTTTTCATGCCCGACCAGACATATTTGGTCAGCAGAAAAGGGGCGGTCAACATCACGGCTATCATTTTATGCCAAACTTCTTCCGGGAAATTTTCAACCGGGGAAACGTGCTGAAAGCCGGCGTTGTTGATGAGGATATCGATGGAACCAAATCGGTCGACTGCCTGATTAACGATTTCCCTGCATGCTGATTCATCTGCCAGATCTGCCTGCACGAAACAGAAGTCCTGCTCGCGCGATGAAAAAACGGTCAAACGAGCTGGCTCGTCAAGATCAGTCAGTGCCAGTTGATACCCTGCCTGAAAGAAAGCATCTGCAAGCTCTGCCCCGATGCCACTTGCCGCTCCTGTGATCAGCACTGTTTTTTGTTGCGTTTTTAGCATGAGATTATTCTTCGATGACCTGTTGTATTTTAATCAGTTTTTCGTCTCGCCACGCGATCCATTCTTCGCGTGTGCGTTTTTCCATTAACGGTGTTGTTCCCGAAATTGCTTTTTTCTTTGCAGATTCCGGTATCTGCGTCCATGTTTGCATATCTTCCCAGTATGAACTGAATGAGCAGCCAATTGTCTCGATGAATTTTTCGTACCCTCCGCTTCCGCCACCCAGTTCATAGATGAGATGCTGCCCCATTAAAGCCCATCTTAGCCCGGGACCGGTGCAAAGTGCAGTGTCAATATCTTCCAGACTCGCAACATCATCATCAAGCAGCGCCAGGGCTTCCCGCCAGAGAGCGGCTGCAAGACGATTGGCGATATGTCCGGGAACTTCCTTTTTCAACAGAACAGGTTGCTTGCCAAGTTGCAGAAAGAATTCGCGAACTGTTTCGAGAGTCTCAACAGTTGTCTGCTTCCCGGGCACCAGTTCCACCAACGGAATTAAATGAGGCGGGTTAAACGGATGCGCAATTAACGAACGCTGCGGATATTCAAGAACCTGTTGCATCTGAGACACCAGTAAGCCGGAAGAACTGCTCGCAATGATTGCATCAGTCGGCAAAAACGTTTCCATATCCCGATAAAGCTTTGCTTTGATTTCATAATCTTCCAGAACCGATTCCTGAACATAATCGCAATCGCCAAGCAATTCTTCGAGCGAATGAACAGGGATCAAATTTGAAATCGCGTCTGAGAGTTGTTCTTCAGGAAGAGATTTCAGTTCGACAAGCCTGTGTAAATTCTCCCTGGCCTGCTCTGTTCCTCGCTGACAGGTTGCCGTATCGATATCGTACAGTTTGCTACGAAAGCCTTTAGATGCAAAAAAAGAAGCCCAGCTTGAACCGATCAAACCACAACCCAGAATAGCAATTTGTTGTATCATCTGAAAATCCAATAACACAAAAAGCGAACATAGGCTCCGCGATTGTGAACCACGTTTTCGCTATAAACTCATATCAATAAAACGCTGTAAAACCGGCCCAACTAAGTAATGATGGTTGTGAAATTTATTCATACTGTTTTTCCAGGTACATCTGGCGTAATTTGCGCCGCATGACCTTATTGGATGCCGTTCTGGGAAGCTGTTCAATCGCCACGACGGTTTCAATTCTAAACAGGGGATTGAGCTTTGTTTTGATTATCTGCTGCATCTCTTTTTGCAGAACGCTCAAATCATAATTTTCATGCAGAACCGCAAAAATTATCAACAAAGAGGGACCACCTTCCGGTGGAGAAACTGAAATCGCAGCGACTTGCGATGCAGCTGTATGCTGTGAAAGCAGTTCCTCAATCTGCACCGAACTGACTTTAATGCCTCCCAGATTCATCGCATCATCAATTCGCCCGTGTGCCCGGAAATAACCGTGAGGAAGTTGTT
>WFOZ01001062.1 GCA_015487825.1 Planctomycetaceae bacterium | reverse complement strand
CCGCCACAAAAATTCACGAAACACTCCTGGTTCCTACCTTTATGAAAACAGCCCTTGAATAAAAAACAAAAAAATATCCTGCCACTTTTGCGCAGCATTTCATTGATAAGATACTAATATTAATAAGTTGTGGTTACGCAATAGTTCAGGTGGTTAACATTTGAGAAGCAACAGTGCTTTAAATGTTTTTATATGCCAGATTGATTCTGTCGGGAGATTGAGATGAACTTTCTAATACTGAAAAAGTGCTGCCTGGTTGGTCTGTTTTCGGGCTTGCTGTTTTATTCTGTCTCAAGCAGCATCGCAGATGACGAATCTTCTCTTGATCTGTTCCAGAAACGAATTTCGCCAATTCTTCGTTCTCCCAAGGCGTCCAGTTGTGTGGAATGTCATTTGAGTGGCGTCGATCTGAAAAATTATATTGGCAAAACAGAAGAGGAAACATTTGCATCACTTCGATCAGGCGGGCTGATTGATATGAACAATCCCGACCGCTCCAAAATTCTGACCTTCATCAAGCGGGCACCGGAGAAGGAATCTCCAATCAGCCGGGAAGTTCGCAAAAAGGAATTCGAAGCGTTCAGAGCCTGGATTCGATTAGCCGTGAGAGATCCTAAACTGGCAGCAGCGAAGTCAGGGAATGATCAGCTGGGACCGACGCTTCCTCTTGAAGTGATTCGCCACACGCGAAAAGGGCGCATTGTGAAATCATTCGTTGAAAATATCTGGTCTGAAATAGGTCGTTGCGTAAACTGTCATTCGCCCGAATTGAATCGCAACAAGATCGGGCGCAATGGTCACACAAAAGAAGATGTGGATGCCATTTCCTGGGTTGTTCCGCGTAATCCGTCTGCAACGCTGGATATGCTTGTAGAAAGTGGCAATATCGATACAGACAAACCGCAGTTAAGTTCGTTGTTGACCAAGCCGGTTGGTCTGGAAAAGCATGGTGGTGGGCCGAAATTTGCAGTCGGCAGCCGAACAGATAAAAATTATCGTCGCTTTCTGAATGACTATGCAGCGATCATCAACGGGAAATACAGTAAATTGGAGCAACTCCCCGAAGAGCCTGATGAAGTTGCTGTTTTGACAAAACAGCAACTACGCATCGTCGATATACCTGCTCGTCTGGATAAGAAGCTTCTCCGTGTTGACATCTACAAGCAGCTTGGCAGAGGCTGGTCGAAAACAAGGTGGGCCACCGCTGAAAGCCTCATCAACGGGAAGCGTCACATGTGGCAAAATGTAATACTGGTGATCGCCCCGCGCGATTCAGCACGAGCAAAAAAGATGAAACCAAATATTTCGGTGCTCCCTCCAGGGCGGTACCTGATCAAAATCTATATTGATCGTGATGACAGAACAAAGAAAAATCGTGACTACCAGCTTGGAAAGCGTGAATTCTATGGACAGGTTGAAATTCAAGGCGAGTGGAAGCCGGGCTATCAACCTCCCAAAATCATTCAGGCTCCGGTGAGAGATTGAGTGACTCAGTATTTTGAGAAGTAAACCTCAATGAATTCCAACTCGCGGTTCCTCTCATCATCGCATGAACCGGACGCAAGCGCGTTCCGGCTGATTTGCTTATGAATAATCTGGACTAACTTGCTATTGACCGGTAGTGGACTTATGCGTATCGTGCCCAACTATTAAATGAGGTGCCGGTCAGGTGGATTTATCAATACAAAGTGGAAAAGAGAATCTTCAATGCCTTCAAAACCCAAGCTGATTACAGCCGTAATTGCGTTTGCATCTTTTAATATTATTGTCTTCATCATATTTGTGGGTAGCAGCAACTCTGCGCCACCTCATGTTGAGAAATCTGTTGGCGCAGCAGAGGTATCCATACAAAGAAAGAGAATAGACGATTTTATTGACTTCGTTGCTTCCTGTTCCAGTATTGAGAAGTTATCAGAAGCTTTGAATAAGCCGACTCCCGGAGATTTTATCGTTTTTGACGCCGGGTTTCATACGGGAGATATGATTGCTGGTCCCTCACTATTCAATCAGATATTCGCTGATCGTCGAGTGGCCAGACTTTATGAAATCCTCGATAAAATGCAGCCAGCAGATGCAAGTCGCGTTGCCTCCTCTTTGTTTGAATCGAAATTAGATATCCATATTAAAGACTGGCAGAGAGGCATTCAGAATTGGCGAAAAGATGAAATAAGGCCGGTACCAATACCTAATAACTACCATGCACTTTCATGCTCGCTTTTTCTCTGCAGTCATTTTTGCGAGGCGTCTGAAGTTTTGCTAATGACTGAGAAATGGAGCAATTCAATAAAGAGGATCGAAGTGGATATCAGGAGCGAGGAATCACTCAAGTTGCTTCTTACTGAATTATCAAGTGCTGGTATCCCGGATGAGCTCTATTTTCTGAATCTGTATTTGAGTTGCTACCAACGTAAGTTAGTATCTTATCAATGAAATGCTGCGCAAAAGTGGCAGGATATTTTTTTGTTTTTTATTCAAGGGCTGTTTTCATAAAGGTAGGAACCAGGAGTGTTTCGTGAATTTTTGTGGCGGCGATGATGGTTAT
>WFOZ01001061.1 GCA_015487825.1 Planctomycetaceae bacterium | reverse complement strand
GTGATTGCCAGAGAAAGACCAGCACCAGCACTACCCTTGAGAAAATCACGGCGATCCATTTTGTATCTCCTGAACGATTTGCTGCAGATTCAGTATTGAACTCTGCAAAGGTGGGCAAAAGGGGGACGCAGGTTTTGATTGATCGTCAGGGCATGGCAGGACTGACATTCGCACAAAAGTCTGTGATATACTGTCCACATTCTACCATGAATAATCATCAGATCATAGCGGTATAATAAACTAAACCATGACGATTTAGTATTTGTGCAGGGCTGATCTGATCCATCAATGAGTCTCACTCAATATAAAAAACAGAGCGAACAGTTCACTGCATATTTTACTTTTTTCGACCGAAAGACATCAGCGTGATATCATCATTTTGCGGTCTACCATTGGCGTGGCGTTTTACATCTGCCAGAACAGATTTACCTAGTTCTGTCGCATTATCTGGCGAGGCAGCAACAAACTCTCTGAGATGTTCCATACCGAACAGCTCATTTTCGTAGTTCATTGCTTCACTGACGCCGTCCGTATAAACCGTCACAATTTCGCCTGGTTCAAGAGTTCGCGAAACCGCCTCGTAGGGGAAGTCTTCCATAACTCCAATAGGAAGCCCGACCGTATCCTCAGGGAATTCTTCAATACTTTTGTCGGGGAGCCTGGACATGGGAGACATATGCCCTGCGTTAGAAACATGCAGCTCGTTAGTTTTGAGATCAAGAATCATCAGGACAAAAGTAACAAATCGACCTTCGCACGCCTTGACGCACATATGATTATTAATCTCTGAAATCGCCTGCTGTACATCTTTGACAAAAACCATCGTGCTGCGCACAACGCTGGAAAGTCTCGCCATGACCAGCGCAGCTGCAACTCCCTTGCCCGCAACATCGCCAAAGGCCAGACAGATTTTGTTGTCTTCCAGGGGAATAATATCGTAATAATCTCCCCCCACAGCCTGAGCCGCTTCATAAGATGCGAACAATTCGTACCCTTCGATATCAGGCAGGTCTTCTGGAAGAAGGGCATGCTGGACATTTCTGGCGATTGCCATTTCGCTGTCCTGCTTCTGTTTCTCAGCATAGCTGACCATCAACTTGGCGGATTCATAACTCAAAGCCGCTTGGCCTGCTACAGCGAGCAGAAGGTCGAGATCCTCCTGGATAAACTGTTTAACAGGATTTTGGGTATCGATGTTGATTATCCCAAGTGGTTCGCCCTGCAGGTCGAGCATCGGCACACACATCATCGAACGGATTGTTAAATTTGAGATCGATTCACTGGCATCAAAACGGGAATCGGAAGCAGCGTCTGCAGAAAGAATTCCTTTTTTTTCATCGAGGACAGCATTCAAAATTGTACGACTCAATTTTACAGAGTCATCATCATCTGAATTACCACGATGCTTAATCGCATGAGGAACCATTTGACCGCTGGAATCATCTTTCAGTAGTATGCAACCACGGTCCGCGTGAGGAAAGATACTGAAAAGTGTATCGAGAATTTTCGGTAGCAGAATATCCAGATCGACAGTGCCTGCCAGCGAACGGCTGATTTCAATAATCGCCTTAAGTTTCGATTCGGGACGAACCTCGAGTAAACCAAAGCCCGAAGCATTATCTCCCACTCCCATAATTGTTGCAGATTCGTTCTCTTCTGCAACATCAACCTGGAACGCCGCCGGAGAAGAGATAGAAGAGGGAGAGACAGAGTCTTCTCCATTACTCGATTCATAACGTAACAGCATGGGGCCTAATTTAAGCCGGTCACCATGTTTGAGAAGAACAGCCCCTTCCGTTTTTTTTCCATTGACGAAAGTCCCATTACCGCTGCCCAGATCTTCAATTACGTATCCGTCACCCTGCTGAAATACCTTTGCATGACGACGTGAAACCATATTGGAATCGAGCTGAAGCTCAGACTCTGGAAGACGCCCCAGTATCGTTACCGGTTTTGTAAGTTCATAAGGGATGGCTTGACCACCCTGCAGAATAACAAGTCTATGCATAAGTTCCGCTCGTTTAGCAATCGCTGAGATTAAATAGAATAACCTATAAAGTGAACCTCAATATAACGTGAAAAAGATGTGACATCCAATCCCGTCCTCAAAAATTTTATCGAAGTGGTACATTTTCTCTGTTTTCGAAGCACACAAACCTCGACCGGCTACCCGCAGCAATCAAGCAGTACGGACAGAGAAGTCCGATACTGATAATCTCAAACGGGACCCGGCTACCAGTTACGCAAGGGACATTGCTAACAGGATACCGAAGGTATCAGGTTTCAGATGCACCGGCTGCTGCAATTATTTTTTGCTGTTCCGGGTAGGGGACCGGTTCGTAATGACTCAATTCCATGCTGAATGTTCCCTGTCCTCCGGTCATTCCCTGTAGCACTCGGGCATACTTGGTGACCTCTGCCAGCGGGGCGCGAGCCTTGATAATTTGCATTCCACCTGTCGCGGGCTCTATTCCAATAACCTGACCTCTGCGGCTGTTAAGATCGCCATTGATATCCCCCATGTGTTCTTCGGGAATAGATATTTCCATCGCAACAATCGGCTCCAGTAATGCCGGGGAAGCCGACTGAGCGATTTCCTGTAGACAATGACTGCCAGCCATGCGAAATGCCGTTTCGTTACTGTCAACAGGGTGGTCTTTTCCAAAGAACAGTTCGATACAGATATCCTGCATCGGATAGCCACATAAAACTCCATTGGAGAGTCGCTCGCGAACCCCTTTTTCAACCGCGGGGATGAACTGATTCGGAATTGAACCGCCTGAAATGCAATCCAGGAAAGCAAAGTTGAGCTCTTTGTCATAATGATATTCTCGCAGGTGCGAGAAATTACTTCTGACAAAGAATTCTTCCGGCTCAAAATCTCTGGAGAGATGTGAAACCCGCATATGAACTTCTGCAAACTGCCCGGAACCTCCCGACTGTTTTTTGTGGCGGTAACTCCCCTCGGCTTTGCCGGTAATCGTTTCCCGGTATGGAATCTTCGGCTGATGGGTTACAATTTCAACATGGTCCCGCTCTCTTAGCCTCTCTTCGATAATACTCAAGTGTAGTTCGCTGAGGCCATGGATAACGATTTCGTGGGTCTGTTCATCCCGACTGACGGTAAAGGTAGGATCTTCATCTTCAATTTTATGCAGCGCACCTGAGATTTTCTGTTGATCAGATCGTGTTTTCGGCTCCACAGCCAAACCGACCATAGGAGTCGGAAAGTTCATTGGCGGGAGTTGAATACTCAGCGAGCCATCACTGATTGTATCGCCTACTTTCAGATCATCGACCTTCACTGCTGCAACAAGGTCTCCGGGAAAAGCTTCATCGATCGCCTGATGCTCATGTCCCTGCATGTCAAAAAGCTGATGGATTTTCAGCGACTCTTTCGTTCGGGTATCGTGAAGTTGCTTCTCTTTTTTCAGGACGCCGGAGAAAACACGTATATAACTCAATTTGGAAACATAAGGATCGACCTGTTGTTTGAAAACCTGGGCAACCAACGGGGCATTTTCAGTCTGCTCCAGTTCCTGATGTGTCCCATCCGCAAGAGTGACATATCTTTTCAGGGCATCGGGGGGAATCGAGTAATCAGCCAGACCGTCCATAAACTGGCTCACGCCGATATCTCTCATAACGCTGGTACAAAATATCGGCACCAGCAGACCTGCCTGAACGCCGCATCTGACTGCACGATTCAGTAGCTCTCCTTCGATTTCTTCTCCTTCGAGATACTTCATCATCAACTCTTCATCAGCTTCGACAGAATCTTCAACAAGCTCCTGATGAGACTGTTGAGGTGAAAGCAATACCCCCTCTGGAATTTGTTCGGGCAAGTGAATTGTTGAAACAACATCAGAAAAGTCCGGTCCGATTCCGACTGGAACATTCATTAATACACAGCGGTCACCAAAGGCTGCTTTTATTTCAGTCAGGAGTTGTTCAAAATCGATATTTTCGCATTCACATTTGGTAAGAACGATCATGCGGGCCAGGCCAAGTTGACCGGCCAGTTCAAAAGATTTGCGTGTATTTGGTTCGATTCCTTTATGGGAATCGATGGCGAGGACGGCTGTTTCGACTGCACTGAGTGCGCTGATCACATGCCCCATAAATTCAGGATACCCGGGGGTGTCGATCAGATTGATTCGCATGTTATGATGTGTGAAATGTGACAGATGCGCAGAGGTACTTAATTTATGATTTCGTTCTTCTTCATCAACATCCAGCAGGCTCGTTCCCTGATCCACCGATCCAAGCCGATCGGTCAGTCCCGCCTTGAATAAAAGCATATCTGTCAGCGAAGTTTTTCCCACGTGACCGTGACCGATTAAAGCTACATTACGCACAATGGTATGGGTTGATACGCCTGCCATGAGAATACTCCGTCAGAAGGGTGAGAAAGATGGTGTAAAACGACCAAATCAATTTCACTTCGAAAAAGTGAATATTTCTCATGACGAAAGCAGTGCCGAATTTCAGAAGCGATAGAAACAACTTCACCGCCAGATCGGTGACACATCGGCACAAATCGTAAACCCGCTGGAACAGAATATGAATCCAGATCACGAGCTGTAACATACCGATATGATCGAATATCGTTGGAGAATTATCAAGCCTGCAAATGCCAAAAATGTCGCACCTGCACAGGTTTGGCATTTTTAAGTAATCCGGGCTTTACCTACTGCTGATGCTGTGGCAATCGTATATTCCACCGCAGGGGGCCACTGTTAAAATGTAATGAAATTGGGGGCCACTGGCCATGCCAGTGTTTTCGAGGTATCATTTGAAATAGACTCTCGATAAGGAGCTACAGGTGTAGCACACCGAAAACGAATGAAGCATTACCACGAGCCAGGGCATCTGCACGAGTTGACCTTTTCGTTTCAGGGTTGATAAGACGCGGGTGCCGTCAGGAACAAGATGGATGCGCCATGTGCATTCGATTTCATTCGTGCTTCCAATAACGATTGAACCCACATGGCGCGTGCGTCTCGTTGCTACGCAACCCGACCGCTAAAAGCGGACGGGCTACCCCGCTGCCCTGCGTACACAATATTTCATTCGATATTTAGTTCGTCAAGAAACATACGTCGAGTATTGCCGGATTCATTTGCCTGCCATAGCTTACCAGATTCAATATCCAGACAAGTAAGCCAACCAGAACCGTACGCCCAGGTATCAATGCAAATTGCGTTATTATTCCTGTCTCTTATAC
>WFOZ01001060.1 GCA_015487825.1 Planctomycetaceae bacterium | reverse complement strand
GTATAAACCGGTTACGTAGGGGAGTTCTCCGGTGAGAAAAATATGAGTGCGGTCATCAACTCCTGCCATTTCGATGGGGGTTTCAGGGCCGCACTGTTTTGTTTCGAGCTTGAGGTTTTTCTGATAGGCAGATTTTATGGGCAACCATTCGTTGTAGGAACAAAGGAGCAGGATGGAGGAGAATTTTTGTTCGAGTTGCTTCAGGCCGAGAGCCATGCTTTGGGTGCGATAAAGCAATTGCGGTTCCTGGATGTTTTGTAAAACAGGGACCGTTCCGGCTGCAAAAAGCCCGCTGTGCAATTGCTTAACGGCGTAAGGGTCGGGCAGAGTGATTGAAAGTGGCTGAAAGTAATCTACTTCCGGGTCAAGATATTGACGAGGGATATGTTCCTGCATGGCGATTCGAATGGCAGTAATTACTGCCTGGCACGGATCAACGGGGACGAAACTGGCCTGCGGATCCAATAGTTCGTCCGGCTCATCGTCTTCGTCGCTCTGGTTTGGGTGCCAGTCCCGGGGTGAAAAGGATTGTTGTTCCCGTTGGTAGACAACGCTGATTTCAGGCAGACGCGTAATGGCTGCTTCGACCTGTTCGCGGAAACATTCCGGCAGCGGAACCGCAAGAACATCGAATTTCCGGTTTAGCATCAGTCGGCGGATTTCTACTGCAAAATCGCCACTTCCATGTACAACAGGAATGGCAGTTGTCCGCTCACTTAGTTTTAGATGATCAATATTATCCATATGTATAATGACGCAAGGTAGGAATTTCGTCTGTAAATCTGGCACAAGCGGCCACTTTTCGGCAGATTCCGATTAACTCTGAATACCAGTATAACCGATATCTACCGCAGGGATCAGTGTATCTGAGGGGTGCGCGGGTCTTTTTGTGCGGTATTTTATCGTTTGAAATCCGGTAAATCCGGTTAATTTATTATGTGGGGATGCGTCGAAACGAGGGGGATTCTTATGCTCAGGGGATTTCTCGATTCGGTAATGCTTCATATTCAGTAGTAATCAGCTTGAGAAATAATGTGATGTAACTGGAAGTTGCATCGTGTTGTTTGTCCGGTCTGTCACAAACTTTGCCTTACTCCATGGAAGGAGCGGCCTCGGATGTTGAATCCATCGAGGTACACAACTCGTCACAGAGCCAGTCGTAAAATTGCCTGTGCTCTTGCTTGTGGTTTATCACTATGTTTTGGCTTGCGAGCAGTTGCGCAGGAAGGTCCCTCGTTCGAGGAGAGCCAGGCAAAGATTGTGCAGGTGCAGAATGTTCGTTTTAAGGGACGCCTTGATGCTCGCATTATTAGTATGCCCAAGGTCCAGCATAAGCTGGAAGTAATACAGAATCGCAGTCAGCTTGTAAAAACAAGCAAGCGTGTGAAACGGGTCGCAATTGCAGATCCAGCTGTGATTGATATTGCCCCTTATGAAGACGACGAATTTGCAATTATCGGCAGTCAGCTCGGTTCAACTACACTTACCTTGTGGTTTGAAGATGATGACAGTCCCCTGATTTACGAAGTGACAACAATTCGCGATCCGAATATCGATGAACAACGACGATTGGATTATGGAAAGCTGGAACGAAAATTAGCCATTCTGTTTCCTAACAGTAAAGTTTACCTGATCCCTCTGCATGAAAAACTCGTAGTAAAAGGGCAGGCAAGAGATGCTGCTGATGCTGCCCGTATTTTGCAGATCGTGCGTGATGAAGCGATTGACAATCAGGGTGGATTGTATGGACCGGGAGGTGCATACGATGGTCGAGGTGCTGGCGGAGGATATGATCCGGACGGGATCGACAACATTAACGGTAACGATGATCTCCTCTCCAGCTTCATCGTCAACATGTTGCAGGTTCCCGGCGAGTATCAGGTGATGTTGCATGTGACGATTGCAGAGTTAAATCGATCACAGGCCAGGAATATGGGAGTGAACTTTAACGTCCTGTTCGATAACGGACGTCATGCTATTTCCTCGGCAATTTCAGGTGGTATTCCAACTCTGACGGGTATTTTTGAAAATGGGGATATCACTGCATTAATTAGTGCTCTGGCCAGTAACGGTACCGCAAAAATTCTTTCTCGTCCTTCGCTGACAACGCTCAGCGGTCGTCCGGCACTGTTTCTGGCTGGGGGAGAGTTTGCTGTTCCTACGGTTGTGGGCGTTGGTGGCGCACAGGCTGCTACAACAACGTTTCGCGGCTTCGGTACTTCCATGATCGTTGTTCCAACGGTCGTGAATGGTGATTTAATTCGTCTTCAGATCAATCCTACCTTTTCACGTGTTGATCAGAATAACGCAGTTAACGGTATTCCCGGATTGAATACTCGGACAATTCAAACAACAGTTGAACTTCGCGAAGGTCAGTCCATTGTGCTGGGAGGTTTACTCTCTCGGCAAACAAGTACACAAACAGCAAGAATTCCATTGTTGGGTGATATTCCAGGTATCGGGCCTATCCTGTTCAGTACCAAAAGTGCAACTGAGGACGAACTGGAATTGTTGATTCTGGTAACTCCTGAAATTGTACGAGCGATGGATCCGGAAGAAGTACCGCCTATGCCAGGGTACTATGTGACACATCCTAATGATGTCGAATTTTACAGATATTCGATGACTGAGGGAGCACCGGATATGGAGGTCTATCAACTGGCACCGTTTGGTAACGGAATAGGCTATCCTACTCCTGTCGGTTTCAATGTCTTTAATCCGTCTCATGCAACTCCACAGAATGCACCGATTCCTCATGCGAATCAGCCAGGTGGTTATCCGACACCGTCTCCCGGGGGAATGATCGATCAAAATCCCCGATACAACGGGGCAGGTAACGGATTACCGATGAACGGCGGGGCTCAGTACGCGGATCCTCAGTTGCAAGGGATGGCAACTCCCTACGCAACATCGCCGCAGATGAATATGACTCCTGGTGTTAATGGCATGCCGATGAATGGGGCTCCCGCTTATCAACAGGTACCTGTTCAGCCGGGGCATCAGATTGTCCCTCCAGCACAGCAAGTGCCTCAGGGATATCAGTTAGCACCTCCTGCAAGGCAACTACCGCCACAGGTAACTCCAGTGCCGCAACCCGCTGCTCAAAATCAAAATAGAAATAGAGCACCTACAGCGATGAGAAATCGCATGGTGCCCAATTATGCACGACAGCTGTTCGGGCAGCGGACTTCATCTGGAGAGACCGGTAGGAAATATAGTGTGAAGAATACTGGAGCAAGACAACAATCGAATCGCTTACAACGGGCGGGGTACTCTCAGAAATGATCATTGAAAAACTGAAATCTCTTCTGAAAAGTGAAATGTTTTCTTGACTTCTGTAAATGATCGTCATCTTGGTTCAGAACCGAGGGATCTGGAATCAAAAAGTCGAATTGAATGTAGTGACACCAGAAAAATACAAATTGTTTGTAGAATATATTATCAGGGATTCTCGGGGGGGAATTATGACCCGTTCAAACTGGATACCAACAACAGCACTCCTATTGGGGATTACCCTGGTAGCCGGGTGTGCCCACGCTCCTGTTAACAGCTCTTGTCAAAGTACAGCCGAAGCGTGTGATACTCAGGGATGCAGTTCCTGTCAGGCAGATGGCGATACTTGTCAGACGGGTTGCGATACCTGTCAAACAGATTGCGATACCTGTGGTGGTAAAAGAGGTGGCTGGTCTGCAAAATGGAAAGGTTGGTGGTTTGCCAAATTCCGTTCGCATGCCATTCCCGAAGTGTTACCTCTGGGAGTGATTCAGCGTGCCCATTACCAGGCGATGCAAACCAATGCAGAGGCTGTTGATTTTATCCTGTTCCGTCATGACTTTGTCCTTTCTACTGCAGAGCTGACACCTGATGGAAAAGATAAACTGCTAGAAATTGCTGCACGGATGCGGTCCGCTCCATTTCCTGTTCTTGTTGAACGTTCGGAAAATAATTCGAACCCGGAACTCGATTCTTTCCGCAGAAATCTGATTGCTCAGATCCTGACAGACCTGGGAAATCCGGATGCTGACCAAAGAACGATTGTTTCTCCTGCGTATGGGCCCGGATACAATTCAATTGAATCTCAACGTGACTGGTTCCAGCATATCGGAGCAGGTGGGAACAATAATAATAAC
>WFOZ01001059.1 GCA_015487825.1 Planctomycetaceae bacterium | reverse complement strand
CTCCCAGGCAACTCCTGCAACCGTTAACAGCAGATCAATTTCAGGAGACTTTTCGACACTCAAGCCACTTTTCATGGCGTAAACAGTTCCTTTTTTTGCAATGCGCCGGGCTACTGCGCGGGCAATGACATCGTCTCGCTGTAGACGATTCTGTTCCACCGCCAGCGAAGAAATATCCATCAACGTCGCGGTTGTCCCCAGGATATTTTCCTGTTTGGAAACGACAACCGATTCTATTTGTTGGGCGGTTCGCACAACAATCGGTATCTTCACCGGTGCAATATTCGGTGGCAGCTCGTACTTACCAACTGCAGATAGAATTCGATCAGCAATAAGCAGAGATGCCGTGGTTGGCACTTCGACTGCTTCCTCTTTATACGGACCTTCTCCCACCAGCGCAATTACATAAACAACACCATGCCCGGGGGAAGAATGTCTGCCGCTTTGAGCCCGGGCCAGATCAATTCTTGCGTCCCGGAAATCGGGTTGCCAGTTGGCAACCTGTACCCGATATCGCTGGACATCATCATAATCCAGCGGGGACGATTCCAAAATCGCTGCTCGGAAATAGGAACCAACTGCAAGTTGCTTTTTGAGTGCTGCCAGATCAACCTCAAGTTCTTTTTCCTTACTTTTTTCCTGAACTGACTGCAATAATTCCTGTTGCTTGGCCGCAATTTGCAAAGCGTATGCGTTTACGTCGCCGCCATCGTACATCATGTTGGAAATGGCAAGCATGACCCGTATTAGAATTTTTTCGTACTCCTCCCCTGCATAAGGAAGTTTTCGATCATCCGTCGCCAGCGAAGCAACTTTCTGCGTCAGAGTTTTTTCTTCAAGCAGGTCAAATCGATCACGGATTTCCCGCAGGATTTTCTCGCTCGCAGCCGGGGCTCCTCCAGCCAGATGTATCATCGCCCGATTCAGTTTGAGTACATCTGCGTCATGCTCTTTCTCTTTGTTTTTTAATTCAGTTTGAGCAAGAGCAGTATCGAGTTTACCTGCATAAAACGAGTGGCGGATAGAAACCGCGCGATCCGCATGCGAAGCACAGCCGGGCAGAATGATAATTTGCAGAAACAACAGCAGAAGAATCATCAGACGGCATAAAGCATTCTGAGCTTTATCAATAGCAGAACTCATACACTCAGCCCGCCTAAGAAGGTTAGACTTTTCAGTCTGAAAATAATCCTGCTTTAATAATGTTTTGCTTTTCCAAAACGCGATTTATGATATCCCTTGCGAATTGTTGCCGACTCTTTATCGAACGTACCGTTCTGCACATTAACCATTTCAAGCGTGAGCAGATAATCACGCTGATAGTTTTTCTGGTTACTTGTGGTTGTGCCTGATGTAATTTTTGCGAACAGCAAATAATCGAACGGCTGTTGCATCTGCTCCATAATTGCTGCGAACATGCGCTGATTGGCAGGCACAAACAGATCACTTGGTGCAAGATGGGCTTCTCTTAAGCCAGCTTCGACAAATCGCCTGCTGATCATGTTGAAAACTTCAGAATTGTTGACTTGCGAATCGATCAATTCATAAATCTGTTCTTTGAAATCGCCAATTTCTTCAATGCTTTTATTTTCAACACCGAGAAAGCAGACTCGCTTCTGCATCGCGGGCAGGCCGACTCCTCCCTGATGTGAAACCGGCTGAATCACCTGCATCTGGCGCCCAAGTAACTTTCCAACCGATTCCTCAATCAGCGGTTTCCAGGTTTCTGCTCCTGCAGTATGGCTGCCTACCATGTCGGCATCGTCCTGCTTCAAAACATGGGCAACCTGCTTACCCTTGCAGCCGGGCAGCATGAAAGCAAACAGGCCCAGAGAAGTGGGAAGCAGGCCGGAAAAAAGAAAGGAGCGTCGATCCATGACTGGACTCCGTTTTTATAGAAAAACAGGTAATGAAACCAAACCGGAGAGCTCAACCCCGATTTAATCGGAAGAACAGTATCATAATTGGCATGGGCTATTCCCCCAAGACAAATTTCTTTTCACTATCTTGAGGATAACATTTACAATGGAACGCATCGAGTTTAGCCGAATCTGCCATGCCCCACTGTTCATTGTGCCAGGTATTGTATGGCAAGTTCCGGGTGAATACACTTCAAGACTCTCTCAGGCAGACTGAAAAATACCTTCCAAGAAAAACGAACTTTGAAAATTGCCCATATTATCACCAGGCTCATAATTGGTGGAGCGCAGGAAAATACGGTCCATACCGTCGAAGATCATGTTCGCGAGTTCGGCGATGAAGTGACTCTGCTTACCGGGCCTGCTCTGGGTCCGGAAGGGACTTTGATTCCACGGGCAGAGCAATCCGGTTGCAAGCTGATCATTCTCGATGAACTTCGCAGAAGCATTCATCCGTTACGAGAACTGGCTGCTTATCGCAAATTGAAAAAACATTTGCGGAAGTTACGGCCCGACATCGTGCATACACACAGTTCCAAAGCGGGCATTCTGGGGCGCCGAGCTGCTTATGCGTTGAATATCCCCTGCGTACACACCATTCACGGAGCCGCATTTCATTACGGCCAGCATCCAATTCTTTATCGCACTTACAAATGGTCTGAAAAAATCGCAGCCCGCTGGACCGATCACACCATTTCTGTCGCCGATGCCATGTCCGAGCAGTATCTCGCCGCCGGCATCGGGAAACCAGCAGATTACACGACCATCCATAGCGGTTTCGTTGTCGATCCCTTTCTGACAACAAGTGAAAATCGTGACGCACAACGGGCAGCCTGGGGGCTTGCGCCGGAGCACATTCTCATCGGAAAAATCGGACGTCTTTTTCCACTTAAAGGACATGAAGCAGTCCTGGCAGTTGCAGCAGAGGTGGTGCGCCAATGCCCGCAGGCACGTTTCCTGTTTATTGGTGATGGAATTCTAAGAGAGCAGTACGAAACCGAAATTGCAACGCTGGGCCTCAAAGAGCATTTCATTTTCACCGGACTGGTCCCACCCACTGAAATCCCAGAACTGATGCAGACTCTCGATATTCTGGTTCACACTTCTCAGTGGGAAGGATTGGCTCGCGTACTCCCGCAGGCACTGATTGCTGCGAAACCAGTGGTCAGTTTCGATATCGATGGGGCAAAAGAAGTTGTCATCAATAATGAAACCGGCTACCTCGTTCCTCGAAATGATTTTGAAGGACTTACCGAATCGATGGTCAGGTTGATCAATGATCAAAAACTGCGCGAACGATTCGGTCAAACCGGTCGGGAAAGATTCACCGACAGATTCAGGCACCAAACG
>WFOZ01001058.1 GCA_015487825.1 Planctomycetaceae bacterium | reverse complement strand
TTATTATTCCTGGCTGGAAGCCCTGATTTTTGTGACGTATGACCACATATCATAATTTTACCTGATTCATGCGGCGATGGATTATTGAACTGCTCCCAATACAGCATAAAGTCTGGTTGATCATTAATTGGTAAATCGGGATAGAGGTTGGCGTGTACGAAAAAGTGGTTTTCTGTTTCAAATGTTGCTACCAGATTGTTTTCAAGAAATTGCCAGTGATGGCCTGGAATGTCGGTAAGTTTACCTTCATCATCAAATGGTGAGTACGATTTCAATGTGGCACTACCACCAACGTTAAGCCATTGCCGGTACGCTTCCTTGTTGTCACGGGCATCCAGCATCATAATTTCATGGTTACCACGCAATGCAATGAGACGTTTGCTATTGTGATGATGGATTAGCCAATCAAGTACAGCACACGAATTCGGACCACGGTCGACATAATCGCCGAGTGTAATGAGTATATCCTCGGGGGCAGGGTCAACAAATTCAGTTAGCGTACGAAGTGCGTTGAAACAGCCGTGAATGTCGCCGATTGCAAGATGGCGTGTCAAGGTGTCACCTCAGCTCCATTTATTAGCAGCTTTTACGGTCTCTTGCTAAGTCCGTCAGCCCGGATTGCTTTCACGGTGTTATCCACAACGATATTCTACAGGAAGATTAACGTTGTAATCAGGAACACGGGGATCAGCACGGCGAAGCTGTAGAACATGTAGCCGAAGAAGCTGGGCATTCTGATGTTGTTCTTTTCTGCGATCGCTTTGACCATAAAGTTGGGGCCGTTGCCGATGTATGTCATCGCTCCCATAAAGACGGCACCAAGACTGATCGCAATCAGGAAAGTTTCCGATACTTTTGCAACAATCGTTCCTGTAGGTTCCAGTGTCTTTGCCGTTTCAAAGAAGACAACATAAGTCGGGGCATTGTCGAGAAAACTGGAGAGGAAGCCGGTACACCAGAAAAATTTCGTTGGCGTATCCAGACCGAGTTGGCTGCCATATACATTGAGAATTTGAACGGGTGTCTGCATACAGATGAAGATTCCACAAAACAGGGCGGCGACTTCCAGGATGGCATCGTAATTGAAAGCATTTTTCAAGCGGATCTGGCTTGTTGTAAAATAAAGCGAGCAGATCGTCAGGCCGAACATTAAAAATTCCCGAAAGTAGAGAGGGGCTTTCCAGTCTGTGCCCGGGAATGGTTTATTCGGGTCGAGTGTTGCTACGCAAAGAATAATTCCGACAAGCCAAAGCAGATTCAGTTTGCCCAGCATGCGGAATGCGGGCTCGCCCTGACCATTTGAGATAAACGCTTCGGCATTTTCTTTTCTGGAGATGATTGTGTCCCACACAAAATAGATTGTCACAATCAGGATGTTTGCGAACAGCCACATTGGCCAGAGTTTAAGAGTCCACAGGAATGGGACTCCTCGCAAGTAACCAAGAAACAACGGTGGATCACCAATCGGAAGCAGGCAGCCACCTGTATTACAGACTGCAAAGATAAAAAAGATAATCGTATGAGCGACATGAGATCGCTTTACGTTGGCAACCAGCAACGGACGAATTAACAACATTGCTGCACCGGTCGTGCCAACAAAACTTGCCAGTAAAGCTCCCATGGCGATAATGCCGGCATTGACGGAAGATTTTCCCATCAGGCGGCTTTCAATAACGATGCCACCGGAGATGACATATAAACTGAACAGCAATGTGATAAACGGAATATATTCAACCAGCATCGCATTAACAAAAACAACTCCCGCAGCTGAAAGGCCGGGGCCACTCTTGCCATGCGTGAGATGATTATCAACGCCGTGCCCGAATAGAAATGCGTAATAAATTAATGTGATAAGCCCCAGACCGGCTGCTACTTTGAACCGGTTCAGATTGTTTTCCCACCAATGTTCGGTTCTGGCCGAAAGCGGCAATACAGCAATACATAACAACAATGCGACAAACGGAAGAACGCTGTAAAAAGCAGGAACTTCTGCCGAAGAGGCATGGTGCGAATGATCGCCTTGCTGATGTGCATCGTTATCGCCATGAACAGCAGTTTTGGAAGATTCTACAGAGGCGCCATGCTCGTTGTGTTCTGAGGTTGACAGCATGTTAAAAACGAGCCAGATGCCAATCGCGGCTAAAATCAGCCCGCATCCCAGCATTCCCTGCGTTCTTAATTTATTCTGCGAGTCAATCGTGTCGTGAGCTTGCTCCATCAGTCTGCCTTATACCCTTTTCGCTTTAATATCTCCATAGGTTGCTCTTACCGAATATACGGCGACAATCAATAGCATCGGATTCCATCATGAGGAGACCATAATCGAACTCGATTCTTATCACCAGAACCTGGGCTAAGCGGAGAATCATCGGGAATCTGCTGATTGAGTCAAGCCTCGCTCCTCAAACCTTGAGGTGAATTCCTCAGATTCATTTGAAGAAGGGGAGGTTGCTATACAATTTTGCACGTAGATTTGATCGATGTTGTTTCCAGATATTCTCCCAGAAGCAATCGTCCCCGTTCAACAGGGAAGTAACCGCATTTGGAGATCGCTGAAATCAGACGCTCGGGTGGTTCAATTTGCCAGGCGATTAGTTGAACAAGTTGTTCCGGCTCCAGGAAACCAAGTTCAATGGCCATTTTGCCGAAACGTTCTTTTGTTTCTTCCTGTTTAGCCAGAATCGTATCCACATTTTCCGGGAGCATCAGTCCCAGCTCGACAGCCATTTCGCCGATTGCTCTATTATCGGCCGCAACCTGTAGCAGTGCGCGAGAGAGCGTTGGGATATCCATCACTTCTTTATTTACAAGCCAGCGACTGAGCTTATTCTGATTGATTGCTTTTATCAGTTGACGATCCGATTCACTAAATAACGAGCGAACATGAACCTGATTGCGTCCGTTCTTCTTGGAATCATACATCGCCTCGTCAGCTTGTTGTATGACTTGCTCTGCGTAATTGTTGTCAATACGCCCCGGTAGCGTGATTGCTGCTCCAAAACTGGCTGTCACCGGTACCGGAGTTGTTCCACAGTAAAACTCACCTGCTTCCAAAGC
>WFOZ01001057.1 GCA_015487825.1 Planctomycetaceae bacterium | reverse complement strand
TTGCTCATCTGTTGAGCAAGGCAGGTTACGCTTGCGGACATTTTGGCAAGTGGCACCTTGGCCCGGTGAAGGCGGCTTCCCCGACGAATCCCGGTGCGATGGGGTTCGACCAATGGGTTTCGCACGATAACTTTTTTGAAATGAATCCGTTTCTCTCGCGCAATGGTGGTCCCCCGATTCTATTCAAAGGGGAAAGTTCAGCGATTGTCGTCGATGAAACAATTAAATTCATCAAGCAATCTCAAAAAGAGGGGAAACCATTCCTGGCGGTGGTTTGGTTCGGTTCACCTCACGAACCTTATAGCGGACTCCCCGAAGACCTCGCCCTTTACGATAATCTGCCGCAGGAGTATCAACAGAAAATGGTGCGACTGACATCGAACGAAACCGGACTGCAAGTGAAACGCCCGCTTCGTGAAGTCTTACGAGAACGGTTCGCAGAAATTACCGCGATGGATCGATCCATTGGCACACTGCGTGATTATCTGCGAAGTGAAAATTTGCGGGACAACACGCTATTTTGGTATTGTGGCGATAACGGAACGCCTCGCAGCGGCTTGGCAACCTCCCCGTTTCGTGGTCAAAAAGCGTATGTGTATGAGGGCGGAATACGCGTACCGGGAATCATCGAATGGCCTGATCGCATCCCCAAACCGTTCGTCAGCAATGTGAATTCCGTCACCAGCGATATCCTGCCAACGCTCTGTTCGATTCTCGACATTCCTGTTCCTTCCCGCCCGTTAGATGGTATCGATCTTTCCTGCTTATTCGATGGCAAGATGAAACAGCGTCCGAAACCGATCTGTTTCTGGAAGTTCGATTTTCGACATGAATTGAAAAGCAATCTGGAAGATTACATCGAACCGGAACTGCAAAAAGGAACGACGCCGTTGGTTAAGCTGGGTAACGGGATTCCAACACGTAACTTCCGAAACTTTCGTCATCCAACGATCACCGCAGAAGATTATTCGGGCCCTCGAGCCATCGTCGGCAATCGATATAAACTGGTCATTCACTCCAAAGGAAAAGAGAATCGAATCGAACTGTTCGACCTCATCAAGGATCCCGCAGAAAAACAGAATCTGCTTGAAGTACATCCAGAGATCGCCAAACAACTCGAAAAACAATTACACAACTGGCAGCAATCTGTTCTGAAGTCTTTGACCGAAAAGGATTACCAAAACAGTCCGTAGGTCGTAGGCTGGGTCAAGGCCCAGCAATTGTGCTCACCTACATCGAAAAAGCTGAGTCTTGACCAGGTTGCAGTAGTAATCATGGGAACCACATTTATCATGCTGGAAAGTGAATTATTGAAGTTGAGAGAGCAAATCTTGCGAACCAGATAATTCTTTGAGGGTCAATGATTTTCAGAGTAAACCGCAATAGGACTTACGAGGAAAGAATTATGAACTCTCGCCAACTGATTAAAGCAGGTATTCCGGATTACGCATTGAAAGAAGCGTTCGCTGCGATTCAAAAAGCAGTGAAGTTGTCGGGGCTGCGCGGGAAAGAACTAAAACAAAACATGCAAGCCGTGGTTGCTGCACCGGAAGATTTTCTGGAAGATGTGATCTACGCAGAACTGGCCGCTGTGCTAACTGAAGACGAACAGACTGTTCCTGTGGATCCGATTGAGTATCAAACCTGGGGCAGCGATATCGATGATGCGTCTCATGCGCAGATGCAGCAGGCTTGCCGATTACCTGGTGCAGTCGGAGCCGCTTTGATGCCTGATGCCCATGTCGGCTACGGTTTGCCAATTGGTGGAGTGCTGGCCATGGAAGGGAAAGTGATCCCTTACGCGGTTGGTGTTGATATCGCGTGCCGTATGAAGTTGTCGATTCTTGATGCGCCGGTTGAAGCATTAACGAAGAATTTTCATTACTTCAAAACAGCAATCGAAAACGGGACGCAATTTGGAGTCGGCTCTGCCTGGCAGAAACCTCAATCGCATGAAGTGCTGGATCGCGACTGGAGTATCACAAAGGTAACTCGCGAAAACAAAGATAAAGCCTGGAAACAGTTGGGAACTTCCGGTTCGGGTAATCACTTTGTGGAATTCGGTGTGGTCACTCTTGATGTTGCTGATGAGGAATTAGGTTTGGCTGCAGGAAGTTATGTGGCGTTGCTGAGTCATTCCGGTTCACGGGGAACCGGAGCTTCGGTTTGCAATACGTATTCAAGTATTGCTCAATCGCGACTGTCTCGAAAGATGAAAGAATACGGACGGCTTGCCTGGTTGGATCTCGATTCTGAAGCCGGGAAGGAATATTGGGAAGCGATGAATCTGATGGGCGATTACGCGGCTGCCAATCATGCTGTCATCCACAAGAATGTGGTGAAGCTGGTCGGCGGGCATGTCATCGCATCAGTGGAAAATCATCACAATTTCGCCTGGAAAGAAATCCACGATGGCAAGGAAGTGGTTGTACATCGCAAAGGAGCAACTCCTGCCGGTCCGGGAGTGCTGGGGATTATTCCGGGCTCGATGGCTGATCCTGCTTTCATCGTGCGAGGCAAAGGAAACGATGCCAGTCTACACTCTGCTTCCCACGGAGCAGGTCGCAGAATGTCCCGCACCAAAGCGAAAAGTCTGTTCAATTACAAAGCCGTGCGAAACGATCTGGAGAAGAAAGGAGTACACATTATTTCTGCGGGCGCGGACGAAGTTCCCAACGTCTATAAAGATATTCGCGAGGTCATGGCCCAGCAGCAAGACCTTGTGGAAACGGTTGGACGCTTCGATCCCAAAATCGTCAAAATGTGCGGCGATGGTTCACGAGCAGAAGACTGATTGAAACCGGAGGGTAGAGTTTCCTGTCTGTTACGTTCGAGCGAGACGAATAGCAAACAGATGGGAATCTCTATCCTCCGTTCAATCATACGTTTGATAAACCCGGCACGGCTGGTTCATTCTAAAACTCGATCAGCAAACTGACATAATCACACGGCTGGCTTTCGAATAGAATCTGGTCCTCTGCAATGGTCAGTTCTTCCTGCACCTTTCCGGTGAAATCGAGCTCCCATGCTTTTTTGGGGGGCTTGAATGTTGACAATTTTGCGGAGACATGTTTCCCTTCGGTTTCGACAAAATCGAAACGGTATCCTTTTCCAACAGGTTTATCGTTATCGTTTTCACACACAGGCAGTTCCTGATCAGGCAGCATATTAATCAGTTGTATTGAGGGGGCATTGACATGAAACAGCCAGGCGGAATTTCTGGTCGGTAATCGATCGACCTGTTTCACATGAACCGGCGATAAAACTTCAGCCGCAGCTCTGGTTGCGTGCAGATTGTCAACCGCGATTTCACAGGAAAACGTACGGCGAGTTTCGCCATGAACGATCAGCAGGCTGTCGAGCATTCTCATATCTGTACGTTGATGAAACGGTAAATGATCGGAAATGAGCGTGATGCGATGATCGCTATCATCAATCTCAATCGGCCCGGTGCTTTCTACCCGGCGTTCTCCCAAAATGAACTGGCTTTGCTGGAGCGTTCCCCGCAACTTTGCCGCAGAGGCTCCCCAGGCAAAACGTTGGGCATAATAAGACCGATCCGCCAACGCCGAGGGAAGTTCCAGTGGGGTTATTTCCAGATCGATCTGCACACGTTTGATTCCACGATAAACACGAACTTTCTTGACAAAATCGGCCAGTTTCTGATCGTTATCGCTGCGAGCCAGATGCCCGTGGATTTCGATTTCGCCACATACCGGTCCCGTGCTGATTGTTTTAATGGAATCTGCGACCATGCGGGAGTATTGAGGTTCCGTGCTGACATTTCCCCACTGATCCTGCCCCCGGGCGATGATTCCCGAAGACCCGTCAAGACGAAAAACAAGGCGTTCGCTGAGCAGATTTTCTGAAGAGCCGTGCAGTCGCAACCGTTGAATTCCACCTGTTGCAGGATCGATTTGCACGTAAAAGAATTCGTTTTGCAAAAAGAGTTCCCCGGCCACAGGGACTTTTGATTTTGTCTGCCGGGCCTGATTTCTGGGGACTGATTCAATCGCTGCGAATCCACAGGCAGGAACATCCACGATTGCAATCGCGTGGTCTTTTTCCAACTGTAGATACTTCACCGGTGCCTGCAAATCGGGAACACGTTGTTCTGTTGAATCGTCGCTTGCAAACGGAATTCGCACGATACTTCTGCGATCCTGAAGCAGTGGGTTGATCAGTACATAACCGGCCTGATCTTTCCCTTTGCCGACAAGTTTTTTCACAATGGCAGAGGTCGCTTGTTCGATTTGATTATGCAAAGACTGCTTCTGTTCAATTAACAATTTCGTTTCAAGCGTTGAACAATGCGACTGCAATTGATTATTTGATTCGATCAATCGAGTTGAATCGTGCTCGTTTTTCAAAATCTGATTTGTCGTCACCAGCCACGCGTATGCCTGCTGGAGAGTTTGCAGATTCCAGAACTGACTGAATCGGCTGATTGCATCCGGGGCATTTCGTCCGGTTAACTGATCCAGATTCGGGGCGATATATTGCCTTTGTTCGTGATTGGTGTAATGTCCGGAATCTTCTGTCTGATCAAAATAGTAATTGAGTTTTTCAAACTGCCCCAAAACCGGTGCGTAGTGATGCACGCGAAGAATATCGTGAAACCACGGATTACGAATTTCAGGCCAGCGAGCCAATACCACACACGCCAGATGGTCGTGATTCATCGTCTCTGCAAGACGTTCGGGCAGTTTCAGAAAGCTGCTGGCGTTATCGACAGAAAGTGGAATTCGAGACAAAGCGGCAATCACGCTGCCCGATCGGCCCTCCCAGGAAAAGTGCGACTGCTCTTCATCAGGATAAATTCCATCATCAAGTACCAGATGATAAGCTCCCTGCATTCCAAACTTTTTCAAGAGCAAAGGCAATTGTGTCGAAAGCCCAAACCGCATCCGTCCCCAGATTTCGGGAACGGTTGCAAATTGTTGCTGAAAGACCGCTTGCCCGCGTTCCAACTGCCAGCGTTGCGATTGAATCGGAAGCAACACCGTAGGTACTTCTTCGTAATCGCCACCGATCAATCCGACTTTTCCTGCAGAGACAGCTTCGGCCAGTTTCTCTATTTCATCAGGAGTTTCTTTTGCAGCCTGCTCAATCGATTTTGCCAGGCAAAGCAAATTCACCACATGATCAGCCTGTGCCACTTTTTCCAGATCGCCTGGTTTCGGTTTCTCTTCCAGCAGACAGATATCGATCAGATGCGCATCGACCGCATAAAATTTCTCCCGAGATTCCAGAAGTTGTTCGCAGGCAAGTTGTAGAAATTCTTTGGTGTGCTCCTCATCCTGCATCACTGCGTATCGAGCTGCATCGGTGATAAATTCGGTGAAGCGGGTTTCTTCGATGTTCTCGTAATGATACATCGACTGCGAAAGTAACGAAGTCAGTAGATACACAACCCCAATCGCCAGAAAATCATCCAGACAAACCGGTGTCTGCAAATCGAATTCATCGTTCGATTCCGACGAATCCTGTTCCAGCGAACATACCAGACGCTGCTTGAGTGCCGCTTGGAAACCTTCATGTGTATGAAGTTGCCTCAACATTTCAGCTCGATCTGAACTGGCACGGATAACAAAAGTCCCCTGCTCTTCCGCTTCACTGGCCCAACCGCCAGGAAGTTGCGAAGAACTTGGATCCGGCAGGATCACTACTCGCCCCAGTTCATACTCGCCCGGCGACTGGGCAGCAGTCCACGCCGGGAGTTCTCCCGTTGCACAAAGTACCCACGGATGAAATGCGACTGCATAAGCATTCAAAAATGCAGCCGCTTCTTTTTCATCAGAATCCCGAACAATATCTTCCAGATGCCAGGAAGGAATAAAAATACTCGATTGCGGCATGTTCGCCCCGTTATTCCCTAGTTAAAACTGTAATTAAATATCGATTGCCCTAATACTATTTGACCATCACTCACGAAACCACATTTTAACTGATCATGCTCTGCTTTACTTCTTCGCCGATGCCTCTTTTCTAGGCAATTCTGATTCTGTTGCATTGAAAATCACCAGATAAGCAGCGAGTCTTCAAATAAAAAATAGGCGACAAATAATCATAACCCTATGTGACTATACAAGATAGGGCCCGTTTTCAAGAATCAGAAATTCTCTGGCACGTTCTTTGCGATGGTAACGGTCTGCGAAGTCTGTTTCCTGCACCAGGATGTCTGGCAGGTCTCTTCTTAGTCGGAGGTGTGGCCGGATTGATAAGTGTTTATCACGCCGGACGAGCGCCCACGCCTTCGACTTTTTCTTCCCTCCGGCTTCTTCAATCGCCACCCGATATACTGTATAACCTGCTTTTTGGCATTCTTCGTCCATAACAAAAAGCAGTTTCAGCCATGTCTGTTCACGTTTGCAGTTTTGAGTCCCGTCGTTCGAGTGAAATGGAAACTCTCATCCGAAAATTCGGAGCAGAGCCAACGGTTGCCCCTTCGATGCGGGAAGTTGCGTTGGAAGAGAATGTGATCGCCGGACAATTTGCCGATCAGATGATTGCCGGTCAGATTGAGATTCTCATTTTCATGACCGGCGTCGGCGCGAAAACTCTGCTTGATGCCATCGCCTCTCTTGGCAAGCTGGAACCATTTC
>WFOZ01001056.1 GCA_015487825.1 Planctomycetaceae bacterium | reverse complement strand
GTGCCGGTACAGCAGAACATGGCAGCCTGTTTCCCAAGCAACTGACAACAGATTGCTTCAAGTCTGTTTACCGTCGGGTCTTCTGAAACGGTATCATCACCTACTTCTGCCTCAAACATGGCCTGCCTCATCGCAGTTGTCGGCCTGGTAAAGGTATCACTGCGCAGGTCAATTTCACAAATAGACATAAATATTCCTTGAATGATTTCAGCAAGAAGTATTGTGATAATATACTCGATGCCATTTCTTCAGCAGGTTACCCTGAAATTGAATTGGAAATAGTGTATGTTATTGGAAACCGAAAATGAAACGGCATCGTTACCTGATCTATTTGAATCAACATTACCGGAGAGTACGAAATGAATTCTGAACAATCTCATTCAACACGTCGGCGTATGATACAGGGAACGCTGGCTGCCTCGGCTGGGCTTTTTGCGGTGAGCAATATCAAAGCAGCCGAAAAGAAAACGGAGTTTCCGGAATTGAAAGGACGAATCAGGCAGTCTCTGGTTCACTGGTGTTATAAAAAATTCTGGAATGTCGAAGAGATGGCAAAGCTGGCGGTCAGCATGGGCGTTCCGAGTATTGAACTGATCGACCCCAAGCATTGGCCCGTTTTGAAAAAGCATGGTTTGACCTGTGCGATTGCGGGAAGCCACGGGTTTCGTATCGGACCGAATAACCCCGCCAACTGGGATACTGTGCGAGAAATACTGACCACTCGTATCGAACAGGCCGCAGATTTTGGTTGCCCATCTGTAATTACCTTCACTGGCATGAGTGGTGATATTTCCGACGAACAGGGGGCGGACAATTGTGTTAAATTCTTCAAAGAGATCATCCGACTGGCAGAAAAAAAGAAAGTTGATCTTTGCCTGGAAATGCTTAACACACGCGACGATTCACATCCGATGAAAGGGCATCCCGGGTATCAGGGGGATCACACCGAATACTGTATCGATATTATCAAACGAGTTGGCTCGCCCCGCATGAAGTTGTTATTTGATATTTATCACGTGCAGATTATGGATGGCGATGTGATTCGCAGAATCAGAAAACATCACGAATATATCGGGCATATTCATACAGCCGGGAATCCCGGGCGGGCAGAGTTGGATGAAAATCAGGAAATCAGTTATCCGGCGATCATGCGGGCACTTCTTGAGGTCAAGTATCAGGGATTTGTGGGGCAGGAGTATATTCCAACACGAGATGCTTTAACCGGTTTGCAGCAGGCTGTTGCGCTGTGTGATGTTTAATAGAGTCTGCCGGCATATTTTGCACTATTTCTGACGAACTGGATAATCAGCAGACAGAAGTAATAATTTCTTTGCCTGCTTTCTACCTGTCGCCTTGGAGCTGCTGCGAAAAGAATATTTGTATTGATTAAACCGTATGAAATATTGTGTCACATTCTGGAGTTACAGTGTTTGAAAATGGAAACCATCTTGTTCTTTTTCCGACCGTTGCATACCGCGACCAGGAATTGAATTCGTGGATTGCGAATGTTCACGGATGGTGTTTTGATGCAGAACAGGATGCCAATTTTCAGCGGGCCACCGCGGGACTGTTGCGTCGGGCTTTAAAACTGCCACGTGATGTAGAGGATCCCCCCTATTTTCGCGAGCGTTCCTGGGGGTTTGTCGTCAAAAGTCGCAAAAAAGTACCGATTGAAATATCACATTCTCAAGGATCATTCATTTTTCAAAAAAGTAAACGAAACGGGCACTTTCGCGGCATTCTCGATTTACAACTGGAACAGACACCGGAAAATACAAACTGTACCTCTCACGGTTCGCTGATGACGACAATCAACGCGAAGCGGGGAGATTTCGATACAGAAGTCTGTGGCGATATTCACCTGATTGGTGATTGCGGCCTGTCTGTTATTTCCGACATTGACGACACGATTAAATTTACAAATGTCGGCAACAAGCAGGAAATGTTGCGAAATTCTTTTCTCAGACCGTATCAGTCAATCGATGGGATGCCCGAACTCTTTTCGCAACTGGCTGCTCCCGATACCTCATTCCATTACATTTCTGCAACTCCCTGGCAACTGTATCACCCAATTGCAGGTTTCCTGAGGGATCATAAATTTCCCCAGGGTTCGATCCATCTGCGCAAGTTTGTACTGAAAGATATCACATTCCTGAAAAAAATATTTCCTACACATAAAAGAAAACGGAAAGTAATTGAATCGTTACTTTCGCAATTTCCACAACGCCATTTTCTTCTGTTTGGAGACTCTGGAGAAAAAGACCCGGAAATGTATGGGGAAATTGCCCGGAAATATCCTGAGCAGATTGTTGGAATATGTATCAGGAATACAATGGGGGATTCTCCCGATTTAATGCGGTATCGGCGTGCTTTTCTACAGG
>WFOZ01001055.1 GCA_015487825.1 Planctomycetaceae bacterium | reverse complement strand
ATCTCTGGTCAATGGTGGTATATCAACTTTCTTGTGGCCGAAGAAATGACGCTCTTGCCGGAAATCGTCAGACAATACATCGAAACAATTAAGTTTCCGTGACTGGGCTGTGCGTACCACGATCGAAAAGTTGAGAACGCTATAATGGCAACCTTTTCTCTACCAGTTGTAAGTCGCAATTGGTACACACAGCACACCCTGCATTTCTTATCTTTTTCGAGAACGTTTGAAGCGGATCAAGCAACCAATTGGTGGGGTTTCCTGGATGTGGACTTCCTTACTTTTGAGAGATGCCTTCACCGCTTGTTCGACATACTTTTGCTTTACTTGAATTGCTTTGGTGCTGTCATCGAATGCTCCCATGTAAACGATTCGATTTTCGGCATCGAGAACATAAAATTCCGGGGTACGCAATGCACCGTATTGGCGAGCAAGTTGTTGCGATTGATCGAACAGATACGCAAAGCGAAACTTTTTCTCTTTGGCACGCTGTTTCATTTTCTCCAGCGAATCAGCCGGAATGCGATTGCTGTTGATGGCGATCAACGCGACTTTTCCCTCTTTACAATATTGCTCGTAAAAATCGTTCAGGCGGTCTTCGTAATCGACAGCATACGGGCAACTGTTACAGGTGAAAACAACCAGCTTTACTTTTGCTTTTTGATAATCTGCAAACGAATGTTTCTTCCCGTCAACGCCGGGTAAATCGTTGAAGCCGGGGACCTGATCGCCGGGGCTTTTCGTTGGATTATATTTCCCCGCCTGAACTTTGAAAGTTGTGGCGATCAGCAGTAATAACAGACTGGAAACGAGTATTCGCATTGTCTTGTTTCGGTGAATTATTCAGAGCCTGATTCGCAGAACACGGTTGTTCCAGCTGTCAGAAATATACAGCCAGCCGTCGTGAATAGTGACTCCGTGCGGTCGGTTCAGTTTTGTTTTACGACCTAGCAAAGTTGTGAGTGATTGTTTCTTCGGATCATAAATTCGGATCAGATGATTCTCTGCATCGGCGATGATGACGCGATCTTTATCATCAATACAAAGATGCTTCGGTCCGTTCAAACCGGCTTTTAAGGCAACACCGTCGGATGATCCTTTGGTGCCCGTTCCCGCAACTGTTTTAATTTTTCCATGCTTCCCGACAACTCGCAAAGCATGACCGCTACGTTCGAGAATATAGAGATTTCCTTTGGAATCGACATCGCAGGCTCGCGGATCAAAAAGCGGGCTTTTCGTTGCGATTGCCCCATCCTCGGGGATCCCTTTTTCACCAGTGCCGGCAACTGTTTTAATGATGCCGGTCTTCAAATCAATCGTGCGGATACGCCGATTATGAATATCAGCGACCAGAAGCATATTTGATTGATAATTCAACGCAATTGAAATCGGATCGTTTAATTGTGCAAGGAGAGCGGGGCCACCATCGCCGTTATTGCCAGGTTCTCCAGTACCTGCGACTGTTTCGATCAAACCGTTTTTCAGATCGATTTTGCGAATCCGATTGCTGCGGGTATCAGAAATATAAAGCAGATCGTTCGAAGTACAAACTGCATTGTGCATTCCATTAAACAGGGCCTGTTTCGCTGGGCCGCCATCACCGGCGAATCCTTTTTTAGCTTTGCCTGCCAAAAGTTGCAGTTTTCCTCCCGGTTTAAGAACAAAAATTCGCCCGCCGAGATATTCAACAATGTAAGCGTTATTATTGGAATCAAAAGTAACACCGAACGGATTGTTCAGGCCATCTCCTGCATCTGCAACGACTTCCGGTTTCGGTTCTGCCTGACATATAACAGGGGCAATCAGTATGGTGCCGACCGTCAGGAAAACAGCTAACGGAGACGATATCAAACCGTGCCGGAAAGAGAAGACTCCAGTAATGTGATTATTTTTCATGGCGAGCCAGTCTGTTTTTTCGATTATATGTTTATCCGGAACTCTATTCTTAATTTATGAAGCGAGACCGTAATACCGCAAGAGATAATCAGGGGGAAGATGTTCTATTTTCAATAGAATAATATTCTGTCTGATCAGGGGATCGCAGGTGTTATCATGAATTACTGACCAGAGAGCGGTGCAAAAGTTGCGGCGATTGATTTTGCGGAGCGGAGACCATCGACTGCTGCGGTGATAATGCCGCCTGCGTAGCCTGCTCCTTCGCCCACGGGGTATAATCCTGCGAAGCCATCGGTTTGTCGGGTATGACGATCTCTTTGAATGCGAACCGGCGAACTGCCTCGCATTTCCGGACCGACCAGCGTTGCATTTTTCAAAAACTCGCCTCGCCAGCGTTTTTCAAGTAGAGGCAAGCCGTTTCGAATTGCCTGCACAATCGCAATTGGCAAAACTTTTGATAAATCGGCGGGGACCGTTCCTCGTTCGTAAGAAGAAGCAATGGCCAAATCGGTGCTTGCTTTCTGATCGAGGAAATCGCTGGCCCATTGAATCGGACTGAGATAATTCTTTCGACCAATTTCGTAAGCAACACGTTCGTATTTGCGTTGAAGTTCGACTCCTGCAAGCGGATGTGAGCTGCCGAATTCCTCGGGATTGAGTGTCACCATCAAACCGCTATTGGCGTACGGCGTGTCGTGCCGGGAACGACTCATGCCGTTAGTGCAGAACATGCCCGGTTCGGAAATGGAAGGGATTACAAATCCACCTGCACACATACAGAATGTGTACAGATCGCGTTCCCCTTTGGCGATTAACGAGTAGTCGGCTGCTCCGAGAATCTGTTCGTATTCGGGATTTCCGTATTTTCGCTGATTGATTTGTTCCTGCGGTTGTTCAATCCGTAACCCCAACTGAAACGGCTTCTGGAACATTGGTATGCCGAGTTCGTGAAGCATTTGATAGGTATCGCGAGCGCTGTGCCCAATTCCTAAAATCACTTGAGATGTCTTGATGTACCCCGAAGAGGTATGCAGCCCTTTAATGATTCCATCAGCAATATCCAGTTTTTCGACACAGCAGTTGAATCGATATTCACCGCCATGCTGTTCGATCTTGCGACGAAAATTTCGGCAGATCATCGGTAAGCGATTGCTGCCCAGATGCGGACGATGTTCGTACAGAATCGATTCCTTGCCGCCACACTCAACGATCGCCTGAAGAACCCAGTCAACATCGGGGCCAGTCATTCTGCATGTCAGCTTGCCATCACTGAAACAGCCTGCTCCTCCTTCGCCGAACAGATAATTATTTTCACGGTCGAACTCGCCACCACGGTCGAAATCGCGAACTGCTGCCACCCGCTGCTTGACGGCATCGCCTCGCTCGAGAACAAGCGGGGTATATCCTTTTATTGCCAGATAATAACCGGCAAGCAGCCCTGCTGGTCCGGATCCGACAATCACCGGGCGCTGTTCTAATTCTAAACCGCCGGGAAGCGGGTCATCAAACAATGCAGGGTTGAACAGGCTGACATTGGGTAATTCCGCCAGTTTTTTCGCTTTTGATTCTTCCGTTACATCAACAGCAAGCGAATAAACAAACTGCAACGAATACCGATTTCGCGCATCGAGGCTT
>WFOZ01001054.1 GCA_015487825.1 Planctomycetaceae bacterium | reverse complement strand
TTCTGCGGTCTGCTTCATCGCATCCAGACAGTTTGAATCTGCACTGACACTCGGGAACCGCAAAAACTTTTTCAGATCTTCCAGTGATCGATCCCGGTGCTCATCCAGATATTTTTCGATAGCAGAAAACATAAATTAATTCCTTCTGTTCCTTAATCAAGAGGCTTTCGCAAAGACGTGGCGTGCATACTATATCCATAAATGAACGCGGTCTTTTAACGAAGCGGGTAGTTTTCTCATGACCGCTTTTTTCAGATGCGACGTATGATACCGTGTACTGAAATGACACAGAATAATCAATTCGTTTTCAAAACGATCTGCCCGCGCGAGGATGTCATCCAGGTGAGTATGACCGAATTTATGAATTTTTTTGACGCTATGTTCCGGGCGAAAGAAAGTCATTTCGGTAATGAGGATTTTCGCTTTGTAAATATCATCGCAGCTATCCAATCCAGCCGGCGAGGTGTCTCCCAAGTAGGCGACCAGGGGGACGCGGACTTCGTTGGTGACTTCTGTTCCGGAAAGACGCAAATCGCGAATTTGATTGCCGGGGAGTCCCTGATATTCCGGCTTCAGTTTTTTTCTGCGATCCCAAATGATGTACCCCACCGAAGGGACCGTATGTTTGGTTTCGACAATACTGACGACATGTTCGCGGGAAAGTTCGTATTCTTCGCCGGGGAGAACGGGAATAAGATCGCAAGCCATGCGTCCGCGATCCAGCTTCTGCCAGGCTCGCAGCAGCCGTTCGACATCTTCTTTTACCTGCGCGGGCAGATAAATTGTGGGTGGTTCCATTTTCATCATCCGCCTGCGTGCTACAAATGCAGGCAACGCAGCCATGTGATCCAGATGGGCATGGGAAAGAAAAAACGTCGGCGTTCCCATGAATGACCAAGGCGTGCCTCCCATATCGAAACCGATTTTCAATTCGGGAATGCGCCAGTAACTTTGCACCGCAGCTCGCGAATAACCTTCAATCGTCAGGCCTTTGTGTTCAAGCACACGCAGCGGAAGGTTATTTACAACCGGCTCTAAATCAGAAATACCTTGTTCGGTTAACGGGGAATCCATACTTTTTATTTATTCTGTTTCTCGTCTGTCTGTTTCTTGTTACTCAGCGGTAATAATAGCATGACACCCAACCGTTGCACGTCACTACCCGGAAATTCGGGCAAGCCAATTTTCATATCGTTTTGTCCGAGGCGTGGTTCGGCTCGATAAGTTTTGAAAAGGTAATCCCACCAGGGGAGATTGAAACCGTAATTGCTGTCTGTTTCGTCACGTTGCTGCGAATGATGAATCCGGTGCATATCCGGAGTGACGAGAATCAACCGCAAGATTTTATCGAACCGGATCGGAAGGTTGATATTGCCATGATTGAACATCGCCGTCGCATTGAGCAGCACTTCAAAAATCATGACCGCCAGCGGATGCGCTCCAAGTAGTACAATCGCTGCCATTTTCAACAGCATTGAAAGCAGAATTTCAAGCGGATGAAATCGCAGTCCGGTGGTAACATCAATATCGTGATCGGCATGATGCACCCGATGCAGTCGCCAGAACATTCCTATCGAATGAGATATCACGTGCTGAAAGTAAATCAATAAATCTAGAGACACAACCGCAATCAGAATGTTCGCCCAGGTTGGCAAGTTGAAAAGATGAAGCAGGCCCCACTGTTTCTGCAGCGAGATCTGAGCAACCGCGACCGCGCTGAGCGGAATCACGAACCGGACCACGGCGGTATTAAGGGCCGTCAATGCAAGATTGTTTGTCCAGCGAAAAATCCGCGAATATGTTCTGGTTTTGCGAGGAGCGAGCGATTCAATCACTGCGATTAAAACCAGAACGCCCAGGAACAGACCAAGACGAATCGTTGCTTCCTGTTGAGCTGTCACCTTGAATGATGCCTGTCTTTTCAGTCTTTAACAACAGGGTTAACCAGCGAGCCGATACCTGCAATCTCGATTGTGACGACATCCCGATTCTGCAACGTGAATTGATCCGGCGGGATAATACCGGTCCCGGTAAGCAAGATCGCTCCGTTCGGGAAATCGAGTTCTTTCCCCAGCCAGGTGGCCAGTTCTTCCAGTGAACGATGTAATTGATCGAGGCGGGTTTCCCCTTCAAAAACTGTTTCGCTTTCTCGTTCGATTTTAAGTGATACAGTTGTCTCGCTCATTGAAATCGGCTCGTTTGCAAGAAGAACGACCGGTCCCAGCGCACACGATTGGTTGTAAACTTTTGCCTGTGGCAGATAAAGAGGATTTTCCCCTTCGATATCACGAGCAGACATATCGTTGCCGATCGTGTACCCGCTGATTTTCATTTCAGGCGTAATCATCAACGCCAGTTCCGGCTCTGGAACCGACCAGTTGCTATCCGCTCGAACCCGTACCGGTTCGCCGGGCGAAACAACTTGTGAAGGATTCGCTTTATAAAACAACTCCGGGCGATCAGCCGAGTAAACCAGATCGTAATGGGAAGCCCCATGTTCCGATTCGTCCATTCTCGCCTGCTGGCTTCTTTTGTACGTCACCCCTGCCGCCCAGACATCCTGCTGATCAACCGGAGCCAGGAAGCGAACTTCTTCCACCGCAACTGGTGCAATTTTCTGATGCACCAGATATTTAGCCAACCCGGCTGGATCGGGGGCGTGCAAAATATCGGAGAGTTTTCGGTACTCATCCATCTGTGTCATATCAAGAACACGAACAGATGCTTCTTCCAGTAACGCAACATGAACTTCCGCATTCGGAAGCAAAACACGAGCCAATTTCATCGGGACTATCCAGAAAAAAACAAGGGGGGGAAATGAACCATAAATATCCGTAAAATATCATACCGAACATGATTCCCATTGTGTAGTCGATCGTAATTTAAGCTTTCCAGCCTGAGAGAATCACTTAACACATGTTGTATTTATCTGGTTTCGATCCGTTCGGGAAACAATTTTATAATCGGAATCAAGTTTGTAATTTACCTCACTGTCTTTTACCTGAAAGTTGTTAACATCCAAAACTGAACAAGCCGGTTTACTCGCAGACTCTCTGTTCGGCTTGCCATAAATCCTGAGAATTATCCAGCTATGATTGACGCCAAAAAATTGGACAAGAAAACGCAAGGCTATTTTGCGACGGTTCCGCCGCAGGAAATTCTTCCGATTATCGACAACAATTTTCAATCGACCGTGCGGGGTTTGTATGTGATTGGCGATGTGACGGGGATACCGCTTGTCAAAATCGCGGCTAATCATGGTGTTGATGTCATCGAAAAAATGGAGACATCCGGTGAATTCAACGCCAGTCAGACTGATCAGGATGGCCCCTTGGATTTGCTGATTATCGGTGCAGGGCCAGCCGGTCTGTCGGCAGCTTTGGAAGCACAAAAGAGAAATCTGAGATATGCGGTTCTTGAACGGAGTGAAGCCGCGAACACGGTGCGCGGATTTCCGCCGGGGAAAAAAGTTTATGCGGAACCTCGTCAATTAAAAAACCGAAGTGAACTTTCGATTGAAGGCGACAAAGAAAAGACGGCGTTCATTAAGATGGTTGAACAGATCATCGATAAAAACAAGCTGAATCTCAAAGAAGGTGTTGAGGTCAAGCGGATTCTAAAAAAATGTGATCACAGTTTTTCTGTCGAAACGAATAACGGGAAATCGTTTCCTGCCCGAAACGTGATTATCGCAGTCGGCAGGCAGGGCGATGCTCGCAAACTGAATGTTCCCGGCGAAGAGAAAAGCGATAAAGTTGTTTACCGCTTGCATTCGCCCGATGATTACCAGCAAAAAGAATTGCTGATAGTAGGTGGCGGGAACTCTGCCATTGAAGCAGCATTGATGCTAATGGATACAAATCGAGTGACGATTTCCTATCGTCGCGAAGAATTCTTTCGGCTCAAACAGGATAACCGCGATCTTCTCGAACAGGCAATTTCACAACAAAAACTGACGGTTTTATTTCAATCGGAAGTGCAACGAATTGAAAACTCTGTTGTTGAATTGAAAATTCAGGGGAAAACAGAAACGGTCCACAATGATTATGTGCTGGTGCTCATTGGCACAAACCCGCCGATTGATTTTCTACTCGATACCGGCATGGAACTGGATGGCATCTGGAAGCCGAAGCGGGTTTTGTTTTGCCTCATTGGAATTCTGCTCGCGTATTGGGTTTACTTTCAATCGAAGTATTTTGCGCTGCTGCCTGATGCGGGGGAGCATTTTATTCCCGGATTTCAATGGTTGTTTATGTTGATGCATCCTCGCTATGCGAATCTTTATTCGATGTATTATCTCGTTTACTTCGTGGCGATATTGGGATTCGGTTTATATTGGGGATTTCGTTACAGACATCGACTCATCTGGCGGCGCAACCTCTCTTCGATCTTTTTCAACTGGACACTCTGGTGGGGCCTGCCAACGTTATTGGTTTCGATATGGGGACGCAATCCGTGGACGCCGCTGCTTACCCGCTCACTCAATGCGTGGCCGTTGAATATGACCGCGTTCGATTTAGACCCGATCGCACAACCAGGTGAGCCTGCCTGGTGGACGATCGTTGCAATTGTGGGCGTTGTCTGGGCGGTTGTGCTGACATTTCTTGTGATTCCCATTTTCACCTTACTGGTCGGAAAACATTACTGCTCGCACATCTGTTCGTGCGGTGCACTCGCAGAAACGCTCGGCAGTTCTTACCGGCATCGTGGCCCGAAAGGAGATGTGATTCGCTGGGCGGAGCGGTTCGGTTACGTTTTTATTCCGCTGGCAGTTTTTGCAACGCTGTTTCATTTAATGGGCTACGAAAGCCCGCTTGGTTACTACAACACTGTCGTCGGCACTTTTTTATCAGGCGCGATCGCGATCGGTGTTTATCCTTTTCTGGGGCAACGGATCTGGTGCCGATTCTGGTGCCCTCTGGCATTCTGGATGAATTTCTGGGGACGCTGGTCACGATTCAAAATCTCCGCAGAACCGGGCAAGTGTATCGACTGTAATGTCTGTAATCAGTATTGCCAGATGGGAATCGATATTAAGTCTCGGGCGCTGCAGGGACTCCCGGTCACGTTAAAAGATTCGCCTTGTGTCGCGTGTGCGGAGTGTATTGTCAGATGCCCGATGGAAATTCTGCACTTCGGGGATCTTCCGGCAGAAAAACTGAACCCGGCCAATCGTGAACGCGATCAATCAGGCATACTACTCCCAATCCTCAACTCGCTGGACATTCCGCGTGTTAATGATATCAGCATGAAAGATCGCCGTAAGCATACATAGAAACGGGTAAGCCTGATGGGGAGTCTCTCTGGTAAATTATCACCACTGAAAGATTACAATTAAATCGAAATTGAATCGCGCAGAGGTTTTTGGGTTAATAACGAAACAGACGAAAAAGTATAGAAGAAACAAAAAATGCAAAACTCAAAAAAGGAATATTCGGGAGCCTTTCTCTGGTTGGCTGCTTTCAGTTTTCTGATTCCCATTTATGTCGGAGCACAAGCGTTTCGAGCGATTCCGCAGCTTCCCACTTATCCGGAAATTCATCCCGATATCTCAGGCGTCGACCATAACCTTTGGGATTATCTGCTGCGAACCTATATCGCAGATGGACAGGTCGATTACGAGGGATTCAGGCGGGATTTTCTCTTCAAAACCTATTTGAAGCAGCTTGCCAATGCGCATCCGGAGAACCTGAAAACCGACAACGCAAAGCTCGCTTATTACTGCAACGCCTATAATGCGTTTGTGATTCATGGTGTTGTGATTCATAAAATAAAAGGAAGCGTTCTCGATTTGAAACAGAATGGAGAGACTGATTTTTTTGATATCAAGGAGCATATTTTCGCGGGGGAAACAATTTCTCTGAACACGCTGGAGCACAAACGTGTTCGCGAACAGTTTCACGATCCACGGGTTCACATGGCTTTGGTCTGTGCGGCAAAAAGTTGCCCACAAATCAGGCCGGAAGCGTATGTCGCAGATCGATTGAACGGACAACTGGAAGATCAGGCGAACTCATTTGCCAATAACCCGGAATATGTGAAGTACGTTCCTAAAGAGAAGAAACTTTATCTAAGCAGTATTCTCAAGTGGTACAGGGACGATTTCGGCGGAAACTATGGCGTTGTTTCCTTTCTTCTTCCCCGCGTGAAAGACCCGGCGACCAAAACCGGTCTGGAACAAGTATTAGCAGGGCAGGTTGAACTCGCCTATTTCAAGTATGACTGGGCGTTAAACAGCCAGGACAAAGAAGCTTCTTCCAGAGGAGATCACGTCAGTTTCGGCTCCGGTTCGATTCCGAATGATTAACTCATCGTAACTATTCAGCAATGTTTGGTTATTGCAGAAATTAATGTTGTTTGTAGGGTCCGCTATTGCGGACCACCGCAGAAATAGCAGGATCCACCTCCCAGCGTGGTCCGCAATAGCGGCCCCTACGCCAACGCTGAATAGTTACAAATCATCTAAACTATTTTGTAGCTGCTCAGCCACCCATCCGGATTGTTACGAATTGATAAAAGCCCCTAAAAAAAACAGGCCCGGTTATTTAGAATAACCGAGCCTGTTGAAAGCTCTCTCAGGT
>WFOZ01001053.1 GCA_015487825.1 Planctomycetaceae bacterium | reverse complement strand
GATTTGTACATTTCGCGTTACTGGTCGAAAGCCGGAACTCTGGGATCCGATAAGTGGTGAAGTTCGCGGCCTGCCACAATTTACCGAGCAAGCAAAACAGACAAAGATTCCGCTTCGCTTTGAATCGCATCAGAGCTTTTTTATCGTATTTCAGGACAAGGCTGAGAAGCATCTTGCAAAAACGACTTCGCCAAAAAACTTTCACGAATTGCAAACCATCAGCCAGCTTGAAGGGCCGTGGGAATTATCTTTCGACAGCAGCCTGGGTGGGCCCAGACAGGCAACATTTGCGAAGCTGGAAGATTGGAGCAAACGCTCAGAGCCTGGCATCAAACACTACTCGGGTATCGCAACTTACCGAAAGAGTTTTGAGTTTCCAAATGCCATCGAAGGTAGCAAGCATCCCACGTTTCTTGATCTTGGTGTCGTCCATAGCATGGCACGGGTTCGATTGAACGGTCACGACCTGGGAGTTGTGTGGACAGCCCCGTGGCGGGTCGAGATCACCGGCAGCGTACGACCTGGCAGGAATAAACTGGAAATTGAAGTTGCCAATTTATGGCCGAATCGTTTGATCGGCGATCTTTCAGTTCCTGCCAAACAAAAAGTGACGTGGACGACGTTCAATCCCTATACGAAAGATTCTCCACTATTACCATCCGGACTGCTTGGTCCGATCCGTATCGTCCAATCCAAACCATAAGGCATCACCAATGAATACAACTTCGAATTGCCGACTACTTGCAACAATTACGCTACTGTTTTTTGTTTTGACTGGTACAGCACCGATCTTCGCTGAGGAGAAATTAATCGATGGTTTTCGTAATCCACCGGCAGCCTCCAAACCTTGGTGCTACTGGTACTGGATCAGCGATAATATTTCGAAAGAAGGGATTACGCGCGATCTGGAAGCGATGGCACGTATTGGTATTGGCGAAGCATTTATCGGCAACATCTTTCAGGAAGCAGTCCCTGCCGGCGATGTGAAAGTGCTGAGTAATCGCTGGTGGGAGATGGTCGAACACGCAATCCGCGAAGCAGATCGTGTGGGCGTAAATATCGGGATGTTCAATTGCCCTGGATGGAGCCAGTCGGGTGGACCCTGGATTAAACCGGAAGACGCGATGCGATACCTTGCCTCATCGGAAGTCAAGGTACGCGGTCCATCCCATTTTTCACAGATGTTGCCAGTTCCGCAATCTCCCTTTCAAGACGTTGCTGTTCTTGCATACCCAGCTCCAAAAGACGATGGCGATTCCCTTATCCGCCACGCACCGAAAGTAACCTGCGTTCCTGCGGTCGATAATGTAGCCTCGCTTGTCGATGAAAAACCGGAAACGGCAATGGCATTTCCTGCCGGTGCCGGAGGTGGCGAAAGTCGCTTTACAATTGACATCCAGACAGAAAAACCGTTTACAGTTCGGCACTTATCATTAACTCCGTTCATCTCGCCGTGGGCGGCACAATGTGAACTGCTTGTATCTACCAGCAAGGGTTTCAAGGCGATTCGCAGTTTTCGTTTCGACCGTTCGAACATGAAGAAACATGTTGGACCAATGCCGCGTGGGCCGGTGACGATCTCGTTTCCGGCAATCAGTGCAAAACATTTCCGGCTTGTTTTCACGAAGGTTGTTGGTGCGGCTGCACTTGCAGAAATCGAACTCTCCGGCGCATCACGCTTGGAGTCGTATGTCGAAAAACAGTTAGGAAAAATGCACCCCACACCAACGCCGCAATGGGACACCTATCTTTGGCCTGCTCAGCAAAAAGCAGATAGCCCGTTACTCGCTGTTGCTCCTGGAAAATCAATCAACCTGACTAAATTTCTGAAAGCGGATGGGACGTTGACATGGGATGTTCCACCGGGCGATTGGATTGTGCAACGCATCGGCATGACAACAACCGGAACACGCAATGCCCCTGCTGCACCAGAAGGTGAGGGTCTGGAAGTCGATAAGATGAACCGGGCGGCGACGAAACGACATTTTGATGCGTTTCTCGGAGAGATTCTTCGCCGTATGCCCGCCAGCGAACGACGGGCGCTCAAGCATGTTGTGGCTGATAGTTACGAGATGGGTTCGCAAAACTGGACGGATGGCTTTGCCGAAAAGTTTCGTACTCGCTACGGTTACGACCCCATCCCGTGGCTTCCTGTGTTGACAGGACGCATTGTCGGAAACGCGAATGAGTCTGATCGATTTCTGTGGGACTTACGACGTCTTGTCGCAGATCGCATTGCGACCGATTACGTTGGTGGACTTCGTGATTTGTGTCACACGCATGGGCTTCGACTCTGGCTGGAAAATTATGGTCATTGGGGGTTTCCTGCAGAGTTTCTTCAATACGGCGGACAGTCAGACTTCATCGGCGGGGAATTCTGGACGCATGGACTTGGTGAGACGGAATGTCGAGCCGCAACATCAGCAGCCAATATCTACGGCAAATCGTTCGTTTCAGCCGAGGCGTTTACCGCCAGTCCCTCTCATTTCAATACAACCCCGGCAGACCTGAAAGGGCTTGGTGACTGGTGTTTCAGCCAGGGGATTAACCACTTCGTTTTGCACGTCTTCATTCATCAGCCGTGGGAAGATCGTAAGCCAGGTGTTAACACATGGTTTGGAACCGAGTTTAACCACCACAACACCTGGTTTGAAGAAAGTAAAGCGTGGATCGAATATATACGGCGCTGCAGTTTTCTTTTGCAACAGGGAACTCGTGTGGCAGACGTTGCCTACTTCATTGGCGAAGATGCACCGAAGATGGCAGGCGTTCGTGATCCGGCATTACCGCCGGGGCGCGATTACGACTATATCAACGCAGAAGTAATACTCAAAAGTCTATCCGTCAAAAGTGGCCGTCTTGTATTGCCACACGGGACAAACTATCGCGTCCTGGTTCTTCCCAAAATGGAAACGATGCGCCCCGAGTTACTTAAAAAGATCAGCGAACTAATCGAAGCCGGTGCAACAGTGGTTGGCCACCCGCCGAAACGCTCCCCCAGTATGGAAAACTATCCGAAGTGTGATGAAATTGTCCAACAACTTGCCCTGCATATTTGGGGAGAGGATTCAAAACAACCCTCCGGTGAACGGCGGTTGGGAAAAGGCCGCATTATCTGGGGGAAGAAGCTGGATGCGGTGTTTGCTGAACTCGATCTCCGGCCCGATTTTGAAAGCTCGGTCCCACTTCGCTACACGCATCGTTCAACCGGCAAACAGGAAATTTATTTCGTCGCCAACTCGCAGAAAAAAGAAGTGACAACAGTAGTGACGTTTCGCGTGAATGGTCGCTCGCCACAACTTTTGTGGCCTGATACAGGAGCGGTCGAACGCCCCGCTGTTTACGATCAAAAAAATGGGACGATCAGCTTGCCGATCACTCTGGGACCACATGGTTCGGTATTTGTTATTTTTGAAGACGAACCATGTGGTCCCAGAGTGATCGGCAAGCTGATCGTCCCATGTTTTTGATCGTAAACAGCGGGGCGTTCGACCGCTCCTGTATCAGGCCACAAAAGTTGTGGCGAGCG
>WFOZ01001052.1 GCA_015487825.1 Planctomycetaceae bacterium | reverse complement strand
TCCACTTCCCATCGTGGTCCGCAATAGCGGCCCCTACGCCAACGCTGAGTAGTTACCCCTACTGAATCGTTTCCCGGTTGACTCGCATCACGTTACCGCCGATGATTTTTTTGATTTGTTCATCGGAATAGCCTCGCTGTACCAGTCCAACAGTAAACAGTGGCCAGTTTGTCCAGGCGATGCTGTTTTTTGCTTCCTGAGTTGTGACGTAATCATCATTCGGCCATAACATGCGGAATGCTTCGCGGGTTGGCGGTTGTCGGGGAAGTTTTTTACTTTCTTTGGAATGATTAGCAGAAACATACGTAACATCGGTGCCAATGGCAACATGATCGGCACCGAATTTCTTGACAACGTAATCGATATGATCGAGCAGTGCGTTGATATCTCCTTTTCCTCGCAAATATCGTGGGATGCAGCAAATGCCGATGAAGCCGCCGGAATCGACAATTGCTTTGATGACGTTATCCGGTTTGCTGCGAATGTGTGCGTAAATTCCGCCGCAAACTGAATGGCTCGCAACAACCGGTTTATCAGAAACCTGAGCTGCTTCCAAAGAGGTTTGCCAGCCGGAGTGGGCACAATCGGGAATGATGCCGATGCGGTTCATCTGTTTGATTGCTGACCGCCCAAAATCTGAAAGTCCTGAATCGTTCTTTTCGCCACAACCATCGCCGATCATATTTCGTCGCTGGTAGGTTAAGTGCATCATGCGGATGCCAAGTTCGTAAAATGTTCGCACATAACGAAGTTCATCAGAGACCGAAACCCATTGCTGTGTTAAAGGGACGCCGTTGCCCGTAAAATAAAGAGAGTGGCGATTCTGCTTTTTTGCTTCCAGGACATCATCGGGCAGAACCGCTTTGGAAACGACTTCGGGAATCGTATCTGTGATAAACGTGTAATGGGCCAGCCGCTTGAGCAACACAAGCGGATCCTGTCCTTCTTCCCCCGCATTTTGATAAATGCACGTCACCCCCGAAGCTCGCCACGCCTCCTGATACTCTCTGCGTTCGAGCGGATCGGTCGCACAGCGAGTCATCATCATGTCTTCCCGCAGATCTTTAATTTCAAGCGGCGAAGCTTTTTCGTTAATCAGCGCAGCCATCTCGTCGCCATCAATCGCAGATCGTGGTGCAAAGCCGTAGGAATCAAACACAACCGACTCCGCATGAAGCTTCAACCCATGTTCCAGGTCCTTCTGGTTCGGCTTCAAAATTTCGAGCGCAACCCGTCTGTCATGTTCAATTTTCGGCAGTAAATTTTTCGTCAGCCGTTCAATCGGATCCTGCTCCCCTTCAGCAACCATCGCTGCATTGGCAGCAGTAGCCGTCGATGCTGCCAACGCCAGCGGAATCGCAGAAGAAGCCTGAATGAATTTTCGTCTGTCCATGATGTTTTCCCTGAGCGGTTCTGTGGAAGAAATATCAAGCAATATTCGCACAGGAATTGTAGAACAGCGTACCTCAGCAAACCAGAGAGACCGATCAAAAACCGGAAAACATGCGACCAATCCTGTCCGAGACAGACTAAGAGATCCTCCCGAGCAAGCCGGCACCAAATAGGAAAAACAAATCAACCACAGAGCTTTAGAGATCCCGAAGAAAGATACGCACGCAAAGATGTAACATAACTGGACAGCGCCAGGTTCAACTCGTTCCCAAGCTCCTGCTTGGGAACGAGGAAATTTAATCTATCAATCTTATCTTAAAAAACTTCTTCTACTTTTCTTTGCGTCTTTGCGTGAAGCTCTTTTTCAAATTTATACTCTTCTATTTTGCCTCGGTGTTCTCAGTGCCTTGTATGTTCCTCGGTAGTTCATTTCTTTCTTCTTTGTGCCTTGTACGTTTCATGGTAAAAAATATCCTGCCACTTTTGGACAGCATTTTGTTGATAAGGTACTGAAAGGATGCATCATGCGAATTCATCAATATCGAAAGGTCTCTCCGGATACTTCAAAGCCGGGCCGCATGGCGATGTTTATCAGCAGGCCCAGACTGGCGGAAGTCATCAGCATGCTGGAACCACCATAGCTGAGCAGAGGCAGCGTTAAACCGGTAATCGGCATCAGGCCCATGGTCATGCCTGTATTGATGATTAACTGAGTAGCCAGAATTGCGACAATACCAACGGCAAGCAGACGTCCGAACGGCTCGTGTGTATCCGAGGCAATTTTCAGACCTTGTGCAAACAGAACCAAATAAAGAACGATAACGACCAGGCATCCCCACAATCCCCATCGTTCTCCCACAAGACAAAAAATAAAATCCGTTCGCGAGGCAGGTAGATGGTAGAGGTATTCATCATCGGTCGCGGGGCCGGAAATATCGCTGCCCCATAAGCCTCCCAGTGCGAGCATCTGTTTCGATTGGTGCAAATGATAACCATCTCCCCGAGGTGCAGGGCCTCCATCTTTCTGAGTGAATAGAGTCGTGACTCGCGATTTCTGCTCGGCAGACATAAACCTCCAACCGGCTGGCATCACTGCAATTCCCAGAACAAAAATCAAGAGCAAATGTTTCGACCTTGCTCCTGCTGCAAAAAGCATCGAAAATAAAACGGGCAGAAACAACAGCGAGGTCCCCAGATCGGGTTCACGCAAAATGAGTGCCATCGGAATAAGGGTGATCACAAAAGGAATGACCAATCCCCACAGCTTGCGATAGTTGTTGCGAAACATCAGGTATTGAGCCAGAGCCATCATGAAAGTCAGCTTGGCAACTTCTGAAGGCTGAAAATTGATCGGTCCCAACGGAATCCATCGATGGGCACCACCACGCGCGGGCATGAAATAGGGAATAATCAATAACAGCAAACTGATAACAAACAGGACGTACCCTTGCGATCTCCAAACCCGATACGGAATGACAGCCGCAATCAACGTAGCAGGAATTGACAAAATAACCCAGACAAACTGACGATAAAACAGCCCGGAGTCTCCCGCAAGTTCATCACCTCGCGCAATCGCAGCCAGCCCAACCGCCATCAGGGCAATTTGCATGGCTATAAGCAGCCAGGGAAGACGATTCCAGCGAATTACTGTCGCATTCATTATTAAGTTATTGCAATCCGTTTCGACTAGACTTTTCGGAAAATGACGACAGCCCTATCAAGTTGAAAACACTGGTCCGGAGCAGACCAATTACGGCACGAACTATTAATAAATACTCTCATCTCATCGCCACAGAAGCATCGACAACAGAAACAATACTATTGGCTCGTCGGAGTATATCATACTCATCAGCGTTAGAAGGTATGATTAGAACTTGAAATACTCCCATTGACCCATTTTACGGAACTGGCGATAATCCTGTTTGATGAAAATACCAGGCACGGCTGGTTTGTTTTGACAGCCGTAGCCAAAATCAATTCTTTTTGAAATATTCGTACTACTGCATCTTCAATCCTTAATATTGGGGTCGATACTATCGGATAGTGCGACAACGGAGCACGGACCAACAAAACTCAACCCCCAATTTAAGGCCTGAAAAGGCACTACACAAAGAAATTGACCGTTAGTAGAAATAATCGTAATCGCAAGTGAAATTGCGGGAAATATCGTTTCAGGGACGAAATGAAATAAACAGAAGGAGTTTGTAATGTCCATTCATCCAACCGCCGTTATAGATACCAAAGCTGAAATCGATCCTACTGTCCAGATTGGCCCTTATGTGGTTATCGATGGTCCGGTAAAAATTGGAGCGGAAACAAAGATTGGCCCTTTCTGCGTAATCCTGGGAGAAACGACAATCGGCGAACGTTGTTATCTTCATTCGCACGTTATTGTGGGAGATACCCCTCAGGATGCAGCCTATAAAGGTGAACGTACTTTCTGTATTCTTGGCGATGATATTGAAATTCGTGAAGGAGCAACAATTCATCGGGCAACCGGAGAAGGCAACGCAACGATTCTCAGTGATGGCTGCTTCTTAATGAGCAACGCACATGTAGGGCATAACTGCGAACTGGAAAAAGAAGTTGTGCTGACCAACGGCTGCCTGCTGGGAGGACACGTTTATATTGGCGAGAAAGCGATTATTTCAGGAAATGCTGGAGTACACCAGTTCTGCCGCATCGGTACATTGGCAATGGTCAGTGGATTATCCAAAATCACACAGGATGTCCCACCTTTCATGATGACGGATCTGTTCGGGAACATCATTGCAACCAATCTGATCGGACTGAAACGAGCAGGATATAATGCCGAGCAGCGGCGGGAAGTGAAAGATGCTTTTCGAATTCTGTACCGGGACGGATTAACTCACACCAGCGCGATGCAAATTCTTCAGGCCAAAGGGTACTCTTCTGCTCTGGAACCATTGATCGATTTCATCTCCGAAACATCCCGACGCGGGTTGTGCAAAGGCGCCGCGTAATGCCTTGCCAAGGCTGTGTTGCCGGTCACTTTCAAGAACATCGTCAGGTTCTACTCACCTTGTCCTCAAACTTTTTTCAGAATAATAAGTTACACAGTTTAAGAACAATCCTGGGATAATTTCCCAGTTTACCGCAGGGGGCGTCGTAACGCACCAGATTGTTCGTATGATGAAAAAAAGTGCGTCACGACGCCCCCTACAAAATGAGCTCAATGAGACAGGGAAGTTATTTCAGGATTATTCCTAATCCCCCGGGCGGCCCGGTTAGTGCATCAACAATTAACCTGCTGCATTATGCACGTTGATATCCTGCGTTGGATACGGAATCGTGAAGCCACGGTCATCAAAGCCGTTTTTGATCGCCTCAGTCAAACTCCATTTCACATCCCAGTACTCAGACGTTCTAACCCAGGGACGCACGTAGAGAATAACACCGCTGTCTGCCAATTCGTTGACGGCTACCAGCGGTGCGGGATCGTCCAGAATACGCTCATCCGCAGCTAGTGTCTCTTCGAGAAAGTTTTTCACATCCCGCAGGTTATCGTTGTATCCGCACATAATTTCCATATCAATTCGCCGGACCTGATGAGCCGCGTAATTGATGACATTATCGTTAGTAATATTTCCATTCGGAACAATAATCCTCTTGTTATCGGGAGTACGTAAAACGGTATTAAAGATTTGAATCTCTTCAACAATTCCTGCTGTCCCGCCCGCTTCCACAAAATCGCCAAGGCGAAACGGATGAAAAAGAATAAGCATCACACCCGATGCGAAGTTTGAGAGTGAATCCTGAAGTGCAAAACCAACCGCCAGTCCGGCAGCTGCAATAATCGCAGTGAAAGAGTCTGTTTTTACCCCCATCCGGTTCAAAACAGCCGTAATGACAAACAGCATTAACGCCCAATAAAGAATGCTTCTTGCGAATTGAATCAGCATATTGTCAACCCGGGCACGGCGCATCGCGGACGCTGTCAGTTTTGTCGCCCAGTTTGCAACAATCCGCCCGATAAAAAAGATCGCCAGGGCAGCTATAATGTTCAGCAAAAAACCAGGACCATAATCAAACGCATAAGCCTTGATACTCTCGAGTACTTTCCCGCCGGCATCAATCGTTTCCTGTAAATTCTGTGGTGCCTGGGCTTCTCCCTCGGCAAACAGCAATAAAGAACTCAACATGATCAACTCCTTTTTCTCTGGCCCCAAAATTGTAAAAATAAAATAAAATGACCGGTAGATTATCCGGAGGGTTCAACCGTCGCACAGGTTTGACACATCAACCAGATTACCAAAGGGTAATCCCTTTCGGCTTACTTCAGCTTTTCTGATTGGATCGCTGCTTCAGTAGCGATCCAAGTTCGTCGATGAAATCATTGACATCTTTAAACTCGCGATAGACCGACGCGAACCGAACAAAAGCAACCTGATCGAGTTTTCGCAGCCCCTCGATCACCTGCTCTCCGATTACCTGGGAAGGGACTTCCCGCTCAAAATTCTCGTAAGCTTCTGCTTCTACCTGACTAATCACTTTCTCAATCGCTTCTTCACTGATTGGGCGTTTGTAGCAGGCTTTTTCAAGTCCTTCCCGGATCTTCTCCCGATTAAACGGGACGCGGGAGCCATCTTTTTTGATGACCTTGATAGGCAACTCTTCAATTTTTTCGTAAGTCGTAAATCTCCTGTTACAGGAAAGACACTCACGTCGCCGCCGGATCGCAAAATCCGAACTGGCGCGAGAGTCAATCACCTTCGTCTCATCATGATGACAATAAGGACACATCATTGGTCTCTGATCCTTCTGGGTAATCAGCAACGATGAATGAATAAATACATCAACAGCTGCAGTTACATTTATCGATTGCCTGATTTACTGGTTTCGTGGGGGCTTTCAATTGAATGCCGGGGTGATCATCGGTAGCATAATGGATTCCCTGTTGCTCGTCTGCGCTGGAGAAGTCTTTCAAATAACTGGGGAGACCTTCCAACCTGACCAATGGGATTTCTCAACTGAACATCTTTCATATTCCCGGGAATTTTTCCCCACCTCTATTGAGAGTAGTAATGATAAGCGTGGAAACAAAGGCCAATTCTCCTGTCGATTTAAAGACCGTTCCTGAAAACGAAGAAGTCGTACTCGTTTTCGATTTCGGATCCCAGACAGCTCAACTGATCGCCCGGCGTGTGCGCGAACAGAATGTTTTCTGTCAGGTTGTCAGGCACAACCTTTCTGCAGAACGTGTTCGCGAAATTAACCCAAAAGGGATCATATTTTCCGGCGGGCCATCCAGTGTCTACGATAAAAATTCTCCTCAGCCGGATCCTGCGATATTCGATCTTGAAATTCCAATGCTTGGCATCTGCTACGGGATGCAGATTCTGTGTAAATATCTGGGCAGTGATGTCAAGCCTAGTGATTCACGAGAATTTGGAAGGACAAGTTGCCGGGTTCACGAAGCCTCCGGCTTTTTTGATGGTGTCCCGAACGAACTAACCGTCTGGATGAGCCATGGCGATCAGGTGAACGATCTGGATGTACAATTTCTTTCATTGGCTGCAACTTCCACCTGCCCTTACGCAGCGGTCAAACACCAGCACCTGCCAATTTACGGCTTACAATTTCATCCTGAAGTCACACACACCGAACTGGGCGGTCAGCTTCTGGCCAACTTTGTGAAGAATATTTGCGGCTGCAAAGGAACCTGGCAGATTTCATCGCTGATAGATCGAGAAATCAAATCGATCCGAGAGCGAGTTGGCGATGCTCAGGTAATCTGCGGTCTTTCAGGAGGAGTCGATTCCTCTGTTGTGGCAGCGTTATTGTATCGGGCACTCGGTTCTCAGCTCTCCTGTATCTTTGTTGATAACGGCTTGCTTCGAAAAGGAGAAGCTGAATCGGTTCGAAATCAGTTTCAGGAACATTTCAAAACAGACCTGCATGTGGTTGATGCCAGCGAATTATTCCTTTCTGAACTAGCCGGTGTTTCTGACCCACAGAAAAAACGGAAAATCATCGGAAAACTGTTCATTGATGTTTTCAAGAAAGAAGCCGAGTCCATTGATAATGCACACTTTCTGGCGCAAGGAACGTTGTATCCGGATGTGATCGAATCGGGAGCAAACGCAGATGGCCCGGCTGCAACAATTAAATCTCATCATAATGTGGGTGGATTGCCGAAAGAACTCGGCTTCGAATTGATCGAACCGTTACGCGATCTGTTTAAGGATGAAGTCCGAAAAATGGGCCTGGAGCTTGGCCTTCCCGAGCAACTCATCTGGAGGCATCCATTCCCGGGACCGGGCCTTGCCGTACGATGCCTGGGAGAGATTGGCCCTGAACGCCTGCGAGTTTTGCGGGAAGCCGATGCCATTATGCTGGATGAACTGGCCAAGGCCGGATGGTATCGAAAAGTGCAACAGGCATTTGTTGTTTCGCTCCCTGTTCAATCTGTTGGAGTCATGGGAGATGGAAGAACCTACGAACATGTGCTGGCCGTACGGGCTGTCAATACCGACGACTTCATGACCGCAGACTGGTCACGACTGCCTTTCGATTTACTACAGGATATTTCTACACGAATTACCAATACCGTTGCCGGAGTGAATCGTGTTGTTTACGACATCAGCTCAAAACCTCCCAGCACGATTGAATGGGAATAATAAGCGAATCTGGTGAGACAATCGGGTGCGAAGAAGAAAGAGTTCCGCATGAATAGCCAACTGCTCCGAGCGCCATCACCTCTGAACCGCCGGCGTTTTTTATCGACAGGAATTGCTGCAACAGTTGGACTTGGTTTGAGAACTGCTGAAAGCAACGCTTTTTCACAACAAAATTCGCTCGAAGATTTTTCAATTAAAGACCAAAAAAGAATTCGAGACATCATCTCGGAATTCATGCAGAAGTATTCTGTACCGGGGTTGTCTATCGCCATTGCCAGGAAAGGTAAACTGGTTCTGGTTGACGGTTTTGGAT
>WFOZ01001051.1 GCA_015487825.1 Planctomycetaceae bacterium | reverse complement strand
CCGCCTGGACCCCGGTAGAACAGGTTCCCCAGCTGGCAGGATCAGGTTCTCCACCCCCACCTCCTCCACCGGGATTCTGATCGTCAAAGCGAAGCACAGGCAATTTCATTCAGGGTGAGGTCAAAGTTCGATGGTTTTCCCAATCCGTCGAACTGTCTATGTCGTGCCGATTCCTTACTGCCTGCAGCGGCGGGTTACACACGGACAAGAATGGTCCGAAAAGCAGAGCCGGGAGAGAGTGGCTGATCTTCCAGAATTGTTACTTCAACTCCTTCAATAATTTCTTCAAAATTGCGGTTCAGGTCGGTGCCAAACGGGCGAGCGATTATATTCGCTGCGCGTCGCATTAACGAAGGTGGTTTTTGCTTCGTGACGAATTTATCGAAAACAATAATGCGACCGCCCGGTTTGGTCAGTCGGACGGCTTCCTGAAAGCAGGTTTTCGGATTTTCAACAACGCCCAGAATTAAATTCAAAGCCACGACATCATAACTGTCATCCGGCTTGGGAATCTGCTCTGCATTACCGAGTAAAAAAAGAATTGGTTTGCCAAGCTGTTCTGCTTTTTTTCTGGCGTGTTTTAGCATCGAGGGGTTGAGATCAACACCGGTGATTGATGCACATTCAGGAATAAATCTGATATCAGCTCCGGTCCCGATGCCAACCAGAAGCAAGTCTTCATCCTGCTTCAGATTGACCAGTTCCCATGCCTGTTTGCGTCCTTTAACAAACATCGGCAAAGAAATCAGCCAATCGTAAATCGGCGACCAGAAAGTATAGACAATGCGATTCCAGTTGTTATTCATACGAAACAATCAAGCGATTTGTTTGATGTCAGCAGCGAGTTGATTCAATAGTTGGCAAGTCTGTTCGTAAACACGATCAACGCCTAATTCCTGCATACAACGGTGATGTCCCAGCGGGCAGGTTCGTTTTTGACACGGGCCGCAATCAACGGCTTGTTGCAGATGAATCGCGTTTTCGTAATTCGTTTCACTCCACGCGATATGTGTCGGGCCGAACAGTGTTACAACCGGGACATCGAACGCGGCTGCAAAATGTCTGGGACCGGAATCGGTGGTGATCATTAACCTTGAATGTTTGACGGTCGCTTTGGAAAGACCGACGCTGATTGCTTCTTCTGCCAGCGAAAGAATCAACGGATGATTCGTCTGTTTAACAAACTCCCTCGCCAATTCCCGCTCGGCTGGTCCGCATAACATGACGACTGGCATTTCCATTTCGCAGACAATTCGTTTTGCCAGTTTCACAAAATGTTCCAACGGCCAGAGCTTGGCGGCTCCGAATGCACCGCCGGAATTCAGACAGATATAACTCCCTTCGCTTAATTGAAATTTGCCAGCGAATTCGTTCCAGAGTTCTTCATCTTCAGACGTCGTCTGCAATTCAATTGCTGGTCTGTTTGAAATGATTTCTTTCTCGTTTATACCGCACGCATAATGCACCAGGCGAAGATATTCATCCAGTGCGGGGTTCGGTTCGGTGCGAGATTTTGGTTGCAGGCGATCTGTTAACAGCCAGCCTCTGCCATCACGTTGAAAGCCAATTCGCTTCGGGATGCCAGCCAGTCTTGCCACTGCTGCGGTTCGCAGGGAATTGGTCATCAGAATGATTTCGTCAAACTGTTCGGCTCGCAACTTTCGCAGGAATTGGATTTTTTGCTTCCACGAAAATTTGCTGCTGGTTTGGTCGAGAAGCATGTCATCCAGCAGATTGCTGCCGGCTAGTACGTCAGCATTGGGAACGCGGAAGATGCCTGTCAGTTCGTCATCGGGAAAATGATTTCGTAACAGACGGATCGCTGGCGTCGCCATAACCGCATCGCCGATCCAGTTTGGTAACCAGACTGCTCTTTTCATCCCGCTTTCCTTACTGGTTCATCCGGCTGTGTTGTCGTGGCTGGATGCGGAATTGTTGCCCGATCGCCTCGCATGCGGGCCAGTATTTCCGTGGTGGAAACGCCGGGAGTCTCGCCCAGCACGTTCACTTCTCCACCATAGCCCAGTACAATTTCCCGTCCTACAACCTGATCCGGTTTGTAGGTTCCTCCCTTAACCAGAACATCCGGGCGGAGTGCTTCAAGAATGGCGTGCGGCGTTTCCTCGCCGAAGACAACGACGTAATCAACACATTCCAATGAAGCAAGCATTTCTGCCCGTTGCAATTCCGGAAAGATGGGACGATCAGCTGCTTTGTCGAGCTTTTTTACGCTTTCATCGCTGTTAATGGCAACCACCAAACAGTCGCCCAACTGGGCAGCCTGTTTCAGGTAGCTGACATGGCCGATGTGCAGAACGTCGAAGCATCCGTTAGTGAGAACAATTTTTTGCCCCAGATGCCTGCGCGATTCCAGATGCCGTTTGACTATTTCAACATCGCAACTCTTTTGTTCGTTTCGACTTCGATCGAGAAGCAGGTCCTGTACAAGTTCTTCACGGGAAAGGCAAACAACACCCACCTGTTCGACTTCCAGACCGCCTGCAATGTTCGACAGTCTCGCCATGTCGGCATCATCCCAGCGAGCTGCCGCGCTGAGCCCGATGGCAGAAAGAACCATGTCCCCGGCTCCGACCACATCGTAAACTTTTCGTTGTCTGGTTGAAAATGCTTCCTGACTACCATCTTTTCTGACAATCGCAACACCATCTTTATCGAGAGTGACAAAAATCAGATCGAGTTCCAATTGTTCAACCAGCGATTTTCCCGCAGCGAACGCATCGTCATAGTTCTTCAATGTTCGTCCGCCGGTTGCTTTGCCGGTTTCGTCGCGATTGGGCGTCATCGCGGTTGCTCCGCGATAGATGGAGTAATCTTCTGTCGGGGCAGGATCAACAATTACGGGAACGCCTGCATTCCGTGCGACATCAATGACTCGCCTCAAAACTTCGGGCGTACAAACTCCTTTCGCATAATCTGAAATGAGCACTGCATCATGTTTTGAAATTGAAGATATCACACGATCCATCAACTGCGTTGCGTACATCAATTCCAGCGGTTGTCGTGATTCCCGGTCGATTCGTAACATCTGATGTGGATGTCGGTGCTGTGCATGGCCGATCATCCGTTGTTTAACTGTTGTCGGGCGTGTGCGATCCTTCAAGACAGCCGAACAATCGACACCAACGGCATTTAAGGCAGACAAAACATCTTCGCCGTCGCGATCATCTCCCACCACACCTGCCATCGTCACTTCCGCCTGCAAGCCGCGCAGCATGTTTGCCACATTCGCTGCCCCACCAAGTCGAAGTTCCTGTTCTTCTTCGCGCAGCAATATGACCGGGGCTTCCTGAGAAATACGTTCTGCGTTCCCCCACAGATAGCGGTCTAAAATAAGGTCGCCCAGAACAAGAATGCGGGGTGTACCCAGCGACTGAATCAGATCAATCAGGTGATAAGACATCCATGTCTCGATATTGTTTGAAGGTCTATAATAGAACGGGGAGAGGAATTTGTATTACTAACGGTAAAAGATTGCGAACGGCTCTCAAATTTTAGAAAAAGATCAGTTTGGTTACGGCTATCGGAATAAACCAGCCGTGTTGGGCGATACCGCCCCCCTCAAGCAGGTTTTTCTGTCCCTGAAAACCTGCAGTTCATCGAAATTATTCGTGAGAGTCGGTATCTTGTCTGTTAAAGAGAATTACGTCAATGCCGGTTTGAACAGTTCAGCCTGAAGCGACATCCTGTAGCCTATGGACATTAGTTAATTTTCAATGAGTGCGACAACCACCGACACAACCTGCAGAGGATGTAGCCTGCTTTGTGATGATCTGACGATCAGCATCAGCGGGCAGGAATTAATTCTGTGTGAAAACGCCTGTTCCACTGCCGAAAAATGGTTTCAGTCGACTTTGCATCTCGAAGACAAAAAGCAGAATACTGAAGAGGCGATAAT
>WFOZ01001050.1 GCA_015487825.1 Planctomycetaceae bacterium | reverse complement strand
GGTGCAAGCACGCCATCCTACAACAAACTGAAAAACTGAAGGTGTGATGGAAAGATTTCATTCGTGTTTATTCGAGTTCATTCGTGGTTCAAAATAATTCTTTTGACACATCTGGTCACCTTTGCGCAGCATTTCATTGATAAGGTACTAAACTCTATGGTTCATTGAAGTTACATTTGCTTGCTAAAAAAACTTGCACACCGTTCGTAAACTTTTAACGTTAGTAGCACAAAGCATATTCTGCTTTTATGCTCACATTTTAGCTGGCCAGTACACAGGTTCACCGATAAAAAGAGTGATTCGTAAGACTGTTAAGATCACTTTTGAGAACTGTCCTGGTTGTTACTGATCTGCCTTGGGAAAGGAGAATTGGTGAGAACTCCAATTGGTCATAACGTACAGATGGAGGAGCTTCAGCTTTCTCCTGAAACAGGTATCGATCTGTTTTGCCGAATCTGGGACCCGGCGGTTGATTCAGCAAAACAGGATGACTCTGTGAATACGCTTTTTCTTGTTCACGGTGCCTGTGAATACGGCGAAAGATACGAGCGTTTTGTCGTGAATGCGATCGGGAACGGTTGGAGGGTGATCGCTCCTGATTTGCGAGGCCACGGTCATTCTACTGGAGATTGTGTTCATGTCCTGGATTTTAACGAGTACGTGAATGATCTTCGTTTTCTGATGGAGTCTCTTCAATGCAACGCTCAGGAAACCGTATTGGTCGGTTGTAGTATGGGAGGGTTAATTTCAATTCGCTACATTCAACAGCAAAGCAAAATGCACAAGGCCCCACTTTGTAACTCATTGGTCTTGCTTTCGCCGTTTCTGGGATTGAAGCTTCCTGTTCCCGTCTGGAAAATCGTTGCCGGGAAATTACTGAGTCGCTTCAGTCCCAAAACCCGTTTTCGGAGCATGATCGATCCGACCGATCTGACACACGATGCAGAAGCTATCCGAATTCGAAAAATGGATCATCTGATACGCAAACATGTTACCGCCCGCTGGTTTCTGGAATCTGCCCGGGCGATTGAGTCTGCCTTTGAAGAAGATGATCAGTATTTCATACCAACGCTCATTCTACAAAGTGGAGAAGATCGAGTTGTCGATCCTCTTGCTACAAAAGCCTGGGCAGATTCTGTCAATTCGAAACAGAGTTCTCCACCTGTCGAACTGCAAATGCTGCCCGGTTGGTATCACGAAGTTTTGAGGGAACTCTACTGGCACGAGGCAGCAGAGCGTGTACTCAATTTTGCGGAACAACAATGCAAACCTTCTGATGCCAGCGGATTGTAAATATGCGATTTGTTGCAAAAACAGGTTGAAGAAGTAGCCAGAACTGGCAGATTCTTTTTCATTCTGTATACAATATATCAGGAAGCAACGTAACTATTCAGCGATGTTTGGTTATTGCAGAAATTAAGGTTGTTTGCAGGGTCCGCTATTGCGGACCACCGCAGAAATAGGAGGATCCACTTCCCATCGTGGTCCGCAATAGCGGGCCCTACGCCAACGCTGAATAGTTACGAAGCAACAATTATTTATTGATTGGTCGCTGTATGTTATCTGAAAAATGGAAACAACAAATCGTCGCTTCACATCTCATAACCACCGGAGATGGGCGGATCGTTTTTTACCCATTTGGCCCACTGAAAGGTTATGTGCTTCCAAAGTCTGCCTACAGGCCTCTTGTTGTCAAAATGTTTGAATCTTTTACCATCTTCACAATCGCAACATGCGTTTTGTCATTGTTGGTTGGAAGAACCTTCAACCTCAGCCTGGAGCTTATGCTGTTGATCGGACTTCTTGATCTCATCCCTTGCTGTTTCTGTGTCCGGCGTTTAACACGAAAGATGATAAAACTGCCGTGCAAACTCAGTATGCAGGTTTACGCTTCGGTCCAGGATCCTGAAGAAATGAAAGTATTGTTCTGGCGAAAGTTATTCCTTGTGATAGGCTGCGTCTTCTTTACCGTTGTTGGACCTCAGTTGGCGATTGGTTGCTTTTTTGTTGCCTTTATATCTGCTTCTCTCCTGACCAATTCATACCTCATTTATCTTCAGGCCCATGAACTAAATACAAATCTACAAGAGACGACGTGATCTCACTCAGCTTTAACCATCTTCAGGATAAAATCAATGCTGAAAAATAAATGGAAAATTATCATAACATTGTTATTCGCATTTCTGCTGATGATAGATTCCCGAGACAGCATCGGTGCAGAACCTCCCGGGGAATCGATGCTGGTTTCGAAAAGCGATCTCCCCGATGGAACTGGCCTGGCTGCCGGATTTGTTGCGGATGATGGAATTGCCGATCATCGCGATGTGATTTTTGCAGACAATTTTGAGAAAGGGAATCTGGGAGCTTCGTGGGACGATAAACGTAATCGCGATAACAAAGTTTTATCGCTAATTAATATTTCAACAACGAAAGCACCCGTTGGAAAAAAATCACTTCAGGTAAAAGCGACTCTGGGCGAAAATACCGGCGGCGGACTGACAAAATGGTTCAAGCCGGCGGATCGCATCTTCATTCGGTTTTACACAAAGTTCGATTCTGAATGCGACTACGTGCATCATTTTTGCACAATCAGAGCAAACAAATCGTTGCACGGTGGAGATCGCTGGAGCGGATTTGGCGGGGCGGGAAATCGCCCGGTTGGTAATGAAAGGTTTTCGACAGCACTCGAACCGTGGGGCAACTGGGGACGATTTCCTGCACCGGGTCGCTGGAATTTCTACAGTTACTGGCACTCAATGAAGAAAAGCAACGATGGTCGATATTGGGGGAATGCGTTCCGACCGGAACCTCAACCGAATATCAAAAGGGGAAAATGGATCTGTGCAGAATTCATGCTCAAACACAACACTCCTTCTCAAAATGATGGTGAGCAGGCATTCTGGATTGATGGAGAATTACGGGGCCACTGGCGCGGCATTAACTGGCGTACCAGTCCCACGCTGTGGGCGAATGCTCTTACACTGGAAGCTTATATCACGGACCGGTGGACAAAAAATAAAACGAACACCGTTTTTTTCGACAACGTAGTGATCGCCAGACAATACATTGGTCCTGCAGGAAAACAATAGACTTTTTCTTTATACTTCAGGTGGTTAAAACGGTATAACTACTTTTATGGTGATAATGTAAACTACAGGCAGTGAGTGAAGGCACGGGAGTATTTTCAATATGAAACAACAGTCATCTGATCGTTCGTTATGGTCTCACGCACCGTGCGTGAATCGGCACCACTCCCGCCGAGAATTTCTTCAGGAATCTGGAGGAGGGCTTGGGGCGATCGCGTTGGCTTCGATGATGCAACAAAATTGTGCCAGTGCTGCAAGTTCGTCGAAACCTCAAACTGCAACGGCAATCACTTTTCCTCAATTTCCTGCGAAGGCGAAAAGAGTGGTTCAGCTTTTCATGGCTGGAGCGGCCAGCCATATCGACCTTTGGGATTACAAGCCGGAGCTGGTTAAACAGCACGGAAAACCTTCCGACT
>WFOZ01001049.1 GCA_015487825.1 Planctomycetaceae bacterium | reverse complement strand
GCCTGGCAACCAACGAGGCATTGCAGTTTCTGCGAAAGAATTCTCGAAAAAAAACAACCACTCTGATTGATGATCCAATGAGTCCTCATCAAGCTGAAGCTGAACGAGACGAACAGAAGGAGTTGCTGGAGGTCGCGCTTGGTCGTATTGATCCGGTTCTCAGTTCCATTTTTCTGTTACGTGAAGTTGAAAAAATGTCATATTGTGAAATAGCGAATATCGTCGAAATCCCGGAAGGAACTGTCGGCTCTCGCTTAAATCGTGCGAGGCGGGATCTTCAGGTTCATCTTCTTGAACTAGGATGGAGGGCTTGAAATGAATTGCTCGGAAATCCAAAATCTGCTTTCTGCCTATCATGATGGAGAGCTGAGTTCTGAAATCAGAGAAGATATCGTAGCACATCTGCAGAGTTGCCAAAGCTGTTCCAGTGAGTTGGCGATGTTCGAACAAATATCGACGCTGGCAGCAGAATTGGACTCCCCGGTTCCGCCTTCCAATATGTGGGATGAACTGGAAATGCGATTGCAGGAAGAGTCAAACAGAAAACGACAATCCATATCGCAGCTCAGCACTTCCTCTGTCTTAAACAGACTTCAAAAATATTCTCTGCTTTTTGTTGCAGCGATGTTGTTTTTGGCCGTCGGTATCGGCTATTTGAATCGGGGAGATAACGGACAGGGGACGCATCACCATTCTTCACCGGTATTCAATCAATACCTTACTGCTTTTAAAAATGATCCTGATTCCGCCCAGCAGATATTGCTGAAGAATTATCAGAACACTCTGGTCAAGCCGGATCAGGCCGTTAAACTGCTCGGGTATCAGCCGGCAGTTGCCAGTCGTTTGCCGGCTGAGTATGAAATTGAATCCAGTTATGTGATGAAAATGCCTTGCTGTACCTGTTTGCAAACGGTCTGTAAACGCAAAGATGGCAGCAGAATTGTTATTTTTGAGCATGATGACGAAACTCCGGAATGGTTCGAAGGCCAGGAAAGAAAAACGGAAATCTGCAGTGGTGAGGAGTGCTGCCTCATCAATCTTGATCGGCAGATTGCTGCGAGTTGGAAGCGTGATAAGCGACATATCACGGTCATTGGAATTCGTGATATGTCAGAAGTGAATGAGCTAATTGCCTGGTCGGGCCAGACAGTCAAAAAATCGTAATTCTCAATTTCCAGATCCAGCCGGACAAAGGCATACGCGGTATTCGTCATCCGGATAAACGCAGAGACATTCGTCGTATTGTGACAATACCTCAGGACGTATCTTTCAGGTGATCGACTTAATTTGGTGCATCATGACGTACCCTGCGGCGTGGTCCGGTTCGGTTATTCTCGTTCAAATTGACGAATTTGTAGAACGCGATACCTGTCTGATCACCTTTTCAATTCTTCGAGCATTGAAAGCAGCTTGAGCCGAATCTTTTCCTCTGCATCAACTTCCAGAAAACTGGAGCGGGCTGGCCATGTTTCGTAGCCTCCCAGTTCGTGTTGTTTACGGGGAGGAAGGTAACCACCATAACCGTTAGCCAGTTCGATGGTGAATGTTTTTTTGAATGGACTTTGTTTTTTAATTTCCAGGCCGGTTTCTGCAAAAACTTCGCAAGGACAGGAAGCGATAGCAATATCGCCGATACGTATCGCCTGTAGTTTGAGCGAAACGGATTCGGGGTATTTACTGAGGTGTTGTGCTTCGTCGGCATAAATTTTTGACCAGCGATGCGGCCATTTTGAGCGTGGACCTGCGAGGACTTTTTCTGACCAGGCCAGTCGATTCTTATCCGGTCGTCGGACTTTCAGTTGTAGTTCGCGTTCGATAATCTGTATTGTCGGGTCATTCTGATAAGAAATCTGTTCGAGCGTTTTAATCGCATCCATTGCGAGCATTCGTCCATAAAAGAGCATTGCTTCAAAAGCAGAAAATTTCTGCCCGGCAGATTTCCGGAAAGCTCCGGTGTTGCCACTGGTGCCGTTGGACATGATGCCGATCACATCGGGAACTTGTGGATCAGCTTGCCTTGAACGCAGATTCGTTTCAATCGCTTCCGAAAAATATCCGAAATAATCTGCACTGACCGCTCCGCGTTTGTAGCCTCCGCAGTAATGCACGCTGAAATTTCCCAGCACACAAATTGGTTTTCCTGCCAGGTTCTGAACCGAAAGTACAGAAAACTGAGGGTCAGTTGGACCAGCAGGTTCGATGACACCACTCGATGTTCCAGCAACCGATTTAATCCGCTCGCCGGTCTCTCCGAAAACATTGGGACCAACAGTTCCCGGTTTGCATAGAAAACGCCTGCAGGCTATCAGTTTTGGTTTCTCAAAAGAGGTATACCCGATACGAGCGGGGGCCAGTTGCGAATTGGCCTGAATAACAGCAGCGGCAATCTTTTCAGCCAGCAGGCGATGATATTCATCATCAATCGGTTTTTTTCCAATATGAATTGCCCGTGGAGCAGCATGGGTGTGCGTGGCTGCGATAAGAATGTTCGAAACAGGAATCTTCGAATTCGTTTTTTGCTGAATCAGTTGTTTGGCATGATCAAACACTTCTCGCCCAGCCATACATAAATCGCAGATGACAATCGCGATGCGGGTGGAATCGCTTTCCAACACCAGCGCCCGGGCGTGTATCGGGTCGTGTATCGATGTGACGGGCCCGTTTTTGCTGATAGAACCATCCAGCGAAACTCCGTTAGCCGGACTAATATCGACCTTGGCGGCGGCTGCCCGGAATTCAGCCTGAGCGGTCGAATTCTGATGAGTGATGGAAATACAAAAAATGAACACGCAAAAAATGGAAATCTTCATGGTTGAGACCCGAAGCTAAGGTTACATTCATTTGGTTCTGCATCGTTTTCGGTATGCGGAAACGTCAAGTATACCGGTACTTCATAAAATTTAGTGGCTGAAAACAGAATTTGCCACCGAAGTTCAAAGATTCCGGCAGGGCTGGTTTGTTTTGACATTTGCATCGGGATATTGTCCTTTTAGCAGTAAATGCTGTTAGTTTGGGGTGAATGAGAGGTGCGAATGGGATAATGGGGAAATGATCCGGATTACTCAAATTATAAGTATTATTAGTTAACTTTTATCGTAGCCCCATTCGACTTTTACTGATAACTACAATTTTATAAGGGGTTATCAGATGCGGTCTGCAAAATCATTTTTTGGGGTACTGTTTTCAATTGCGGTTTTTCATCAAACTGTCAATGCCCAGCAGCAGGAAATTGAACGCCCGAATTGCTGTGATTTCGTTTCTTCCTGTGTTGAGCTTCCGGATTCCTGTGTGGATATATATTCTCAGGAAGGATTCTCAAAAGATTTGTTTGGGCTACGTTCTTCTCTTTCGGAAAAAGGGATTACTTTTGATGCGGATGTGACTCAGTTTTATATGGGCGTTGCCAATGGTGGAGTCAGTCGTGAGTTTCGATATTCCGGGCATGGCGATTATGTGATGAATATCGATTCAGCCAAGCTGGGCGGGCCGGAGGGGCTGTTTGTAAAAATTAAAGCGGAGCATCGATTTGGCCAAGCGATGACCGGAACCACAGGGGCATTTTTGCCTGAAAATGTTCTGGCAGATTTACCCGTGAGCGACAATGAACAACTTTTTCTGACCAATCTGATGTTCACGCAAATGCTTTCAGAAAACTTTGGCCTCTTCTTTGGGAAAATGGACACTCTTGATGGTGACTTAAACACGTTTGCACATGGACGTGGAAAGACTCAGTTTTCCAATGCGGCATTTGTGGTCACTCCGATTGGTCTTCGCACGGTGGTCTATTCGACTTTAGGGGCAGGCTTTGTCATTCTACGTGAAGGAGAGCCGATCTTTACATTTACTGCCCTGAATGCAACAGATACCACGACCACGAGTGGTTTTGATGAGCTGTTTGCCGATGGAGTTGTCCTCGTCCCGGAACTTCGCCTGCCAACCAACTTTTTTGGATTACCGGGACACCAACTCTTTGGTGGATCCTGGAGCAGTCGCGAATTCGCCGCACTCGATCAAAGACTCGCTGTCATTCTGCCGGGTGTGCCTATTGCCCGTCAATCAAATTCCTGGTCATTGTATTGGAACTTCGATCAACATTTACAAGTTGATCCAAATGATGAAACAAAAGGATGGGGCGTGTTCGGGCGAGCTGGAATCGCTGATAACGGAACAAATCCGATTGCATGGTTTCTCAGCTTTGGAGTCGGAGGAAACAGCAAACTTCCCGGACGCGAAGCAGATACCTTCGGAGCCGGGTGGTACTACTCACGAACCAGCACCGAAATCGCTCCTTTCCTCACAGGCTTATTGGGTGGCCTGGAAGATGGGCAGGGTGTAGAAATATTCTATAACATTGAACTGACAAAACGATTTCACCTGACCGCTGATATTCAGGTGATTGATCCTGCAAGGCAAAGCGTTGACACGGCGTTACTGACAGGAGTGCGAGCAGTCCTCGACTTCTGAACGCAGGCGGGACATCGCCTGCGTTCCTCGCTGGCATCATCCATCAATCGGTCAGCGTAATTGTTACCCGATCGAGGTCACCCGTAAATGGAAACGGGCTACCTTCATATGCTTTATCCACCTGCGTGCCGTTGTCGATGCCAACATCAAATGTTTCGGCAAGAGAGTAGGTGCTGATGTGTATTTGAGGCATTTCAGTTTCATCGACCTTTTCGCCGTTCACGTACAACTCGCCATTGCCGCCGAACGGCTTGGTCAGGATGAAGTTGAATTTCAGATCGGTCTTCCCCTTGGGCAGTGCCTTGGAAGTTAAATGGTAATGCACACCATCCAGATAGTTGTAATCGAAATGCAGCTTGTCGTCTTTGATGTACATCGAATATCCGCCGGTCATCCTGCCGCAAGAGACAATGACACCTTTCTCTCCTCCCTTGAGGTTAATCGTGGTCTCAATTTTGTGGGATCGATTCTTGACCGGAACAGAAGCTTTCTCGGCAATCCGCACTGCACCAGGCGAAAATAGACGAACTCTTTTTGGTTCCCAAACAGGATTTTATTGATATTGGCCATCCGTATTACTAACGATAAAAGTTTGCGAACGGCTCGCAAATTTTAGAAAAAATATCAGTTTGGTTACGGCTATCAGAATGAACCAGCCGTGCTGGGATGTTACCGATATATTCAATATATTGGCAACCGACAAGGCGTGCCTCCTGTCACTGTGCAATGCAGTTGCCAAAAGCAGTTGGGCCAGCTGGTTTTCGTGTAACCTTTGGTGATAATCGGTCAGGTCAATTGAAGATGTCATAGAGCAGAAGCCACAAATGCGGGTCCTGCGGCTGACAAATTAAACCAGCTGTGCCGAACATCATCCAGGGCTATTATTCTGTTATTTACAGGTGGATACACAAAAGCCCCGGGTAACCGGGGCTTTCAAACCTGAAGAAGAGTTCAGAAATTATTTGGTAGCAGGTTCTGCCTCTGATTTTGTGTCTTCCTGCTTCTCTGTTTTATCAGAGTTTTCAGACTTTTGAGAGGCCGTTGCTTCTTCTGAATGCTCCTTTTTGCTTGCTTCTGCATCGTTATCAGATTTTTCCTCTGTTCCTGCCAGCAAAGCTGCAATCATGGCTTTTTTTCGTCCATCTTCGCAACAGCTTTCTTTCTTGGCAACGCTTGGGCCTGCCTCTCCCGCTGTTAGTGGACACGCCCCTTTATCGGCCTGCATTGTAGAGCAACAGCCTTGCGAGACATCTTCATCCCGAGGTATATGTGAGGCGTAGTCTCTTTTCGGTTCAATTCCCAGCGCATCTTTGAAGTCATTCTGGTTGGCGTAGCCCCAGCCGCCGGCGAAAAGCAATCCCGCGAATGCGAACAGAAGTTTGACTCTGCTTCCTTTTCCGCTTGCCGGGCCACTGGTCGGATCTAGTTGTTCAGCTGCTTCAACTTCTCCGGGCACCATGTGAGGCGCATCTTCAAAGCCATCAATATCGTGATTCATCCCATTTTCCTGTGCCATAGTTTTACTCCAGGTTTACGAACGTATTGACAAGTTAACTCTATATAACCAACATTATTCTATGTGATTCTCGCAAAATGACGGGCTACAGACTCCCCGCTTTCACAGCTCAGGATGTTCCTAAGCAGTCAGAACAGAACGACCGTGCCGGGTATAGTACGCCAGATTATCATTTTTCGCTAAATGGTATTTGAAAAACAGTGAATTTTTTCACAAAACGGCTAAAAATAGACAATCTGTTCCTGAATCTTATGATACGGGTTTCAAATGGGTTCAGGATGTCTAAGTTGTTGTTTCATAGGGGGTTACGTGTTTCTCAGGCCGCATTGTGCCATTAATTTGCTCGTCGATTCGTATGCTTCCCGTACCCAGTCTTCAATGGTATCCGGATTGGGAGAAAACTCGAGTTCCAATGAAACGGCTCCTTCGATATTCAGTTTTTTCAATTCCTGGAGATAAGCAGGGAAATCGACAACGCCTCTTCCGGGCGGTAAATCGCCATGCGTTTTACCATCGCAGTCCGAAATATGTACGTGAATTGCCTTGCCGTTCAGTTTCTGTAATTCCTGTGGTTCCAGATTTGCCAGTAGCAGGTGGGAGATATCGATATTGGCTTGCAGGGCAGGGTGGTTGACATCGTCGATAAACTTCACCATCGCATCAACACTGTTTAAAAGCGAAAGCGGGAAAGGTTCGAGTTCCAGGGCAATTTTCAAATTGAGGTTATCTGCATATTCTGCCAGTTCCCTGCAGGCATCAACACCAAGTTGCCATTGTTCTGCGGGAAGGATAACTTCCCGGTTCCAGACGTATTCCCCCAGTACCAGCAATAAGTTTTCGGCTTCATATTCGTAACATAAGTCGAGGTAGGACTTTACG
>WFOZ01001048.1 GCA_015487825.1 Planctomycetaceae bacterium | reverse complement strand
GTCTTTATCGTAATGATGGAGAGCAAAGTTTCATTTTCGTTTCTCGCAGAACGGGAATCAATCAGCTGGGAAAACTTTATGTCGGTTTCGGATGCGTTGCCGGAGATTTTGACCTTGATGGAGATGATGATATTTCAATTGCCAACGGGCATGTAAATTATCATCCTGTAAATGCAGAGTTCAGACAGAAACCGCTTCTCCTCATCAATGAAAAAGAGAGTTTTAAGGAGGCAACGTTTTCCGAAGCAGGTTATTTTTCAGAGCCTCATTTAGGACGCGGGATGGCGGTAGGAGATATCAACCGCAATGGACAGCTTGATCTTGTGTTTGTCAATACACTTGAACCAGCGGCCTTACTGTTCAATAAGACTGCCTCCAATAGCCGAAGTCTGATTCTTCAGTTGATCGGAACTGTTTCTAATCGAGCAGGAGTTGGTGCGAAAGTGACGCTGTTGAGCGACAAGGGGAGCTACACAAAGGATGTTTGTGCGGGGATGAGCTATCTTTCCTCCAGCCCGAATGAGATTTATTTTGCGATCCAGGAGCAACAGAGCATACAGGGAATTACGATCAACTGGCCAAGTGGTAAAGTCTCTCGAATTCCTGCAAACGAGCTTCGATTTCCCGTTGATGAAAAATCATGGTTTGTTCAAATTGAAGAACCAGTAGAGAAGCAGACTGGTCAACAAGAAACAAATGCAGACGTAACGATTCTGCCACTTATTGAATAACCTCTCCAGTGTGGATTCGTCTCAAACCATTTCTTTTTCTGAAAGATAGAATTCAGTCATGCGTCACGGCCCTGTGAGTCGTGGCACATGAATTTGAGAGTTTATTGCAGCTTTATGCCATATCCGAATACAGATACGGCGTTAACCCGGTGCTGTTCAGTTAATTGCCGCCACTGTTGAACTGAGTTGCAGCAATCCCAAGCAGGGCGGAACTGAGGATATTTCGTTCGATGAATGCTCCGATTGCTTCGTGGACTTTGTATCGCAGCATGACGATATCTCCCGGTTGAATCAGCACTCGTTCCGATGGATCTGTCATGGCGCGGTAGAGATCGATCTTGATCGGCACCTGCGATCCGTTCGGCATGCGTCGCAATATAATGACACTGCTGGCACTGATGGTGACATCGCCATTAAGTGCCGATGCTCCACCAATCTGGTTGGTACTTTGTTGTTGCGAAGATCCCTGAGCAAGTGAGATTGCACCGAGGACATCCAGGTCATAATCTCTGGGCAATGTATATTGTCCGCCACCGAGCAAGCCGCCGGTATAGAAGATTTCGGTATCACGAGATTCGATAAACACGATATCGCCATCCTGCAGGATAATATCTTCCGGTCGGATATGCGGCTGCTGACCCGGGTTAAGTCGGATCGGTATTTTGATCACTTTCCGATTGTTCATTGTTGGATCATTGTTGAAATTGTTAATTCCCAAATCAACATTCGTCCAAAGTGGATCCTGATCTGTAAATGGTTCGCATTCGGTTTCATAGAGTGTTTGCGGAACGCCGGCGAAGTTATTTGCAGGTGCATTCATTTCAGGCAACGGTAATTGATTGCTTGTCGGATTTTCTATCGGAGCAGGTGGTACCACTGTAACAGGCGGGTTGGATTGGTTGAAATTCGGCTGGTTATAACCTGACTGGTTAAAGTTGGAAGAGGCAGGCTGTTCCAGTATTACTTCCCGCTGCATCGTAACTTGCTGATAAATTCTTTTCTGTTCGGCTGCTGAGAAATAGTCCTGAGCAGGCTCTATATCAGGCTGCATTCCTGCACGCAACTCTGCTAAAGGATCCGGGTTACCGAAATTACTGGCAGTGACCGGTTCAATCGAAAACTGGCTGGATCGCACAGGGCCATCAGGGTTCGGGAAATACCCATTCTGATAAACCGGTTGCTGATTCTGATTATTATACCCCATTGATGCGGGGGACGGCGAAGTAATGTTGTATGCAGTGACCTGCTCTACTGTTGAAGCGGAATTTGCTGCAGGATGGTAGCCGACCAGTTGAATGCCGGAGGCATTTTTTCTGCTGTAGGAAGAGAGTTGCTTTTGCGTTACCGGCTGTTGCTGCACAGGGACTTGTTGTTGTGGGACAACAGTTGGCATTATGCCGGCATGGTCTGAATGTTCCCGTCGAATGATGTAAATCGTATTTTCAGCATCGAGTCCGGGAAGTCCACCGGTTCTTGCCAATGCGTGCAGGACATCGTTTTTATAAATCGGGAGATTGATAACTTGACCATTGCCACGTTTTGATTGCCCTAAATTAAGTGTGAGCCCCTGAGCAAATTGTGCTCCTCCCCCGCCCGGACCACCTGTTTCCTGACGCAATACCAGGACTCGTACATCCCGTGGGCGTTGCAGCGATACAATAATACTGTCAGCCCCTTTTTTCAGAATTTTTCTTTCAACGGTATAAATTCTGCGCAGGTGTTCTTCAACCTGTCTGATAGTCATTCCTCGAACATTGGTCGTGCCTATCATCGGCAGGGAAAGCGTTCCGTCATCCCGTACGGTAATCGGGTATCCAATTGAGGGAGGCAGATCCGGAGAAGTTGGCACGTTAATCGGTGGAGCTTCGCCAATTCCACCAAGCACACCTTCAATAAAAATTCCTAAAACGTCACGGCCATCGACATGGTGTTGAAGAGGAGGCTTTTGAGCCAGCAGCGATAAATCAATTGTTGTTTTGTTACTGCGGGTCTGGGCACGCAATTCCGGTGCAAGATAACGCGCAGGAACTCCGTTAATGGGACGAAACGCAGCACACCCACTGACGAAACTCGTGGTGGTCAACAGAAGTAAGCTCAGAATTTGTGTAGCCGTCAGAAATTTCATGACGTCTGATTATCCTTGGGTGAAATATAAGGGTTTACCGGATGTTGCAGTTCTCTTCAGCACAGCAGCATTCAATAATAATTTCCGTAATGACTCTGCTCATTCTGATCATGTTCATGTGATGTCTGGATCGTTGTCTGCTCATCTGCAATTTGATAACCGGACTGAGAAAGGCCGGCCCGGTAACCTGCATACCACTGATCCACTTTGGAATGCCCACGAATAGAACGATTATGAGCCTTCCAGTATCTGGGAGGAGGGACCGCAGGAATTACTCCTCTGCTTCCCAATGCGAGATCTTCATAAGCCTGGATATATCCCTGGCAAAAATCGGTATCCCGGGCACATTGCCTCATTTCAGTACGGCTTAACGATTTTACCGCACAACTACGGGCCGAATATTTCGTTAATAAATCATCAATGAATGGAATGTAACGACCATTTGACCAATACCACATTGGAGGTTTACACAGACGCGCAGTCCCGCACGCAGAATTTGATATCGATGTCTGATCTGAAACTGCAGGTTTACAGCTTCCACTTGTCGAACACCCACTGATCACCAGGATCGTTGCTGCAAGTCCCAGAATACTGGCACGTACTGGTTTCACTTCATTTATCTCCCTGAAAACGATGCGGGAAGAGCTTTTCCGCTCGAAGTTGCTGCAAAACAGCAGTTGGCGCAAAGAGCTACGCTCGTAATATCGGACAGATCGTAACTCCACTGAGCCAGAAATCCTCCCGACAGGACCGTTGAATTCCTTTCAACCAGTTACTTTCGCAAATTCTGTGTATCTCCCCCAATGTAACAGATAGGGGTTCATTCACAGTTAACAACGGCACTGGATGAGCAGGCGATTTGTGGCATCGATATTGCCAGAGTATTTGCCTCTCATTAAGCTATCACTTTGCCTGACACTTTAGATTTGAACATGAATGGAATCGCGAATATGTCTCATACATCTGCCGGCTACAGTATTATTATTCGCTTGCGTTATCCCGATGCCCCCAAATTCCTGGGGATGATTACTTCTGTGATTGGAACTGAAGGAGGATCGATTGGTGCCGTGGATGTTGTCAGTTCCAGGCAGGGATTGATCACACGCGATTTCACTGTTAACGCCAGTAATGTTGAGCATGGAGAACGGATTGCCCAGACACTCAAATCGCTTGAAGATGTCACGGTTGTTAACATTTCCGACCGTGTTTTTCTCATGCACCTGGGTGGAAAACTCGAAATTCATCCACGAGTTCCCATTAAAACCCGAGACGACCTTTCCATGGCGTATACGCCGGGGGTGGCTCGGGTCTGTACTGCCATTGCCAACGAACCGGATGATTCCTTTCGATTGACGATTCGTCGAAATACAATTGCAGTTGTTTCAGATGGTTCAGCTGTTCTCGGGTTGGGGAATATCGGCCCACGGGCAGCGATGCCCGTTATGGAAGGCAAAGCGATTCTGTTCAAAGAATTTGCGAATGTCGATGCCTTCCCGATTTGTCTGCAAACGCAGGATGTTGAAGAAATTATACAAATTGTGAAAGCTCTCGAACCAACTTTCGGGGGAATTAACCTGGAAGACATTTCTGCTCCCCGCTGTGTCGAAATTGAGGAACGACTTTCCAAGGAAATGGAAATCCCCGTTTTCCACGACGACCAGCATGGCACCGCAATTGTTGTTTACGCTGCGTTATTCAATGCTTTGAAATTGATCGGAAAATCACCCAATGCAATTCGTGTCGTCGTTAATGGAGCCGGAGCGGCCGGAGCAGCCGTGACACGATTATTGATGGAAATGGGTATTCAGCACATTATTGTCTGCGACCGCCAGGGAGCGATTTCCACAAAACGGGAAGAGTTAAATGTTCTCAAAAAATGGTTGGCCGAACATACCAATCAGCAGGCGGTGGAAGGTGATTTGAAATCTGTCCTTGTGGGAGCAGATGTCTTTATTGGAGTTTCGAGCCCCAATCTTCTCCAACGGGAAAACATCAAAACGATGGCCAAGGATCCGATCATTTTTGCATTGGCAAATCCTGATCCGGAAATTACGCCAGCAGAAGCAGCTCCTCACGTTAAAGTTATGGCAACCGGACGTTCAGATTATCCGAACCAGATTAACAATGTTCTCTGCTTCCCCGGACTGTTTCGAGGTCTGCTCGATGTTCGGGCTCGTGAAATAAACCTGCCGATGAAAATCGCAGCTGCCCAGGCAATTGCAGAAATCATCCCCAGCGATGAACTGCATGCCGACTACATCATTCCTTCTGTTTTCGATCCCCGGTGTGCGGATGCGGTCGCTCTGGCTGTTTCGCAAGTTGCAATCGAAACCGGTGCTGCCCGCAAAGGGCACGCTGCAATTTAATTCGGGAGAGCCTTACCATGAATGCAATAATTGGATTGAGTATCCTGTTTGCCGGCTTCGTGTGTATCCTGTCCTCATATTTTTTCCTGCTGGAACAAGGCTATTCTACATTTCATTTTTTCTCTTATGATCGCATGACACCCCTCGGCAAAAAACTGTGGATGTTTTCTGTTGCCCTCATCGTTGCAGGAGTTTTGATCTGCTTTTTCTCCTTCTGATACAATTTCGTTTTCAGTACAATGGCTTTTTGATTCATTGTCTCTCGATGGGGACCGAAACCCTCGCCTTTAGGCGAAACCTTTAGGTACACTGCCAAGTATGGAAAACTATCGCAGTGGCGCACATACTCGTTATGACATTAAGTACCATTTCGTTTGGGTACCCAAGTATCGTAAACCTGTTTTATGCGGGGCAGTTGCTTTGCGGCTTCGCGAACTCGTTCACGAAATTTGCAAATCTAATGATGTCGAAATACTGGAAGGACACGTTTCGAAAGACCATGTGCACTTGTTCGTCTCGGCACCACCGAATTTGTCAGCCAGTAAGTTGATGCAGTATATCAAGGGAAAGACCTCTCGAAAACTGATGATGGAATTCCGTCACCTCGGCAAACAGTTTTGGGGACGCCATTTGTGGGCTCGTGGCTACTTTGTGGCAACAAGTGGAAATGTGACAGACGAAGTGATTGCAGAGTATATTCGCTTACAAAACCAGGAACCTCCCGATACTGAGGGGAACTTTCGAATTGAATCCAAGGACTGACAGAGGACTTGCAGTCCGAGTCAGTCCGCTCACCTATTAAAAGCTACCGCCTTGTAGGCGGTAGATCATTTACTTTTAAAACACCTTCTAAGATGCTGTGGAGATCAACAATTCTGGAAATCGAATCATAATATGAAATAATAAAGACTTGAAAAAACCTCAGATTTCTACTCAACAGCGTATTCTTGCCAGCCGGTTACCCTTGGTCGTTATGCAGTAAAGGTGCACCGATGAATGCTCGACTGCCGCGAATTGTGATTGTTGGTATCCTTGGCGGAGTTCTCGTCGGGTTCCTGATCGGCGCGTACATTGTCATTCTTTCTGAAGATCACGTCATTCGCCGTGATGATTATGCGCACCCACTTCTCTATGAACAATCCCAATTACGATATGCTTCGACGGTGATGCTTGCCTTCGTCATCGTATTTGCTGCAATTGGCCCGGTGATTGCCGCGGCTTCATTCGGGCCGTGGATTCGCCATGCAGTTTACGGGCTCGTTGGCGGTATTGGCCTGGTTGTAGCCATCGCGCTCATTGGTGCTGCAATCACGAACCAGCAGCCATTCAACGTGCACAAAAGGTCACTTCACACATGGATCGATGTCGCTCGCATATATGCCATTCCTGCTTCGCTCATTCTTGGGCCGGTGTTTGGCATACTGGTCGGCAGGGTTCGTTACCGTCGTTCAGATGTTGGAGCGAGTCATCATGAAAAAATCACATAACAGAGCGTTCAGCGGAGTGGCGTCAGGCACCCGAAGCATTGGTCAAAAGGATTGAAGATCAGAATAAGCGACATCTGTAATAAAATTGGCGGGTTGCTTCGCAACACAGACAACCCGCAGCGGGATTGTCTGTGGTACCCTGTTTGCGAAAACTATTCGGAGTCACTCGCCAAGCTGCTCACGCAACTTCTCGACCTCACGTTGCAATTGGTCGATCTTGGCATCGCTGATCTCCTGCCTCACAGTTCGGATTCTCGGTCGGAACCGGGAATACAATGACGCCAGCGATAAAGGCCACGCAATATTTGCAAGTACGTAGATAGCACCAAGCGTAATCGATAGCGGATTAGCTCTATCATCGCCCGGATCAAACGAGCCAATGATCGTAACCGTTCACGGCCCATTATAGCAGTTTTGGGGTTGGTTTGCCTGTGAGTTGGGCGGTGAGGGTCGATTGCAGGTAGGCGTAAGTATCGATATTTTGCTGCTCGCTGGTCGCGGGTGGCCCATCCACCTTTAGTACTGTAGGGTGCGTTGCAACGCACCGAATGAGGCGTAACGCATGAAAGGGTGCGTCACGACGCAGCCTACTTTCTATTACGGTCCCTGAGAATTTATTTCGCCTTACTTGGTTTGTCTGACAATAAGCCAATGGGTACTGCGGTTACATCCTTGTTTTTTAACACCGTGCGCAGGCGTTTCAATTCCGCAGTAACATTTGCGCCTGTTTCCGCCTTTCGCTCCAAGATACGGATTTCAAGAGGCAATATGTTAACGAAGTAGCCTTCTGCATCTGGAGCACCAATCTTTTTCTCTTGCTCAAGCAACCATTGAAGACATTTTATTTGCATTTCAGGATAGGAGAGATCCTTGTTCACTTTAAGCCACTTGGCAACTCCTCCAGCCTCATAAAATGGATTCCCTGTCCAATATGGCTTTGGATGCTTCTTCCCATCTCGGCCTGTCCGCCGGTATCCGTATGATGAATAATTTCTTGGACGATCCTGAAGCTGAAAGTAAATAACCCAATAGCAAGCATTTCCTACTGAATGCCCCGAGCTGTGATTTCGGAAATGGATCGATGGACGATTATCTTCCAAATGTTCTACAAGAAAAGGGAACGCCTTCGCCTTAAAATCACTCAATTTCACAAAGGCTTGCTGGCATTTTTCAAACTGCCGCTGACATTCCTTGTCATTCTTACTGTCATTTTCCGGGCGAATCAGTGTTGTGCCGGAAGCCTTGGCCTTTTCTTCAGTAAAGACCAAATCCTCAATGAGGCTTCGGATCGCCTTCTCTTCTTTCCTTGTTGCTGGATTAGCAAAAGAGAGTGATGGAATGGCAAGGCATATAG
>WFOZ01001047.1 GCA_015487825.1 Planctomycetaceae bacterium | reverse complement strand
CCTGCGGGTAATTGGCAGACGTTCGAGCGGTTTTCCCTCGATCTCGGGTTCTGTAAAATCGTTTGCTGTAGGAGGTAATTCGCTCTGCTGATGTTCTTCTATTTTCTGAAAATAGTTCAAACTCTCTTTTGAATGATCAGTCGAGCCACATTGCTGTTGGGCAATACTCTGCATCCGCCTGGATGCCTGTTCGAAATGCTGATTGAATTCTTTGGGGAGTTTGCCAGCTATCGAATCTGCGTGGGAAGCCTGGACGGCTGAAATTATTTCACGAATTGCCTCGGCGTTTTCCCAACAGGCAGATTCAAACTCCTCCTGCTCGCTGGAACTCATCCTCTGCTCAATAAAAGCAGCAACCAGCTCAGGGCCAACACCTTCAGGATCTTCAGTTTTCGAGAGAGAGATCTCTTTGTCATAAATCGATGAAAGTTCTTTCCACCGCCGCAACAGCACAGGATCTGTAGCCAGTTGTTCGCGCACCGAAACTCCTTCTGCATCGCTCAGGTGGCCTTCGTGCAGTTGAATGAGTCTCAATAAATGTGCGTTTTGCTGGTTCATGTCTCTGTTTATCCGGCCTCCATCAGCTTCTTCAGTCTTTGTTGTGCCCGATGCAATTTAGGGCCGACCGCGTTTTCTGAAATACCAAGTTCGCGACCGATATTTGCATAACTCATTTTTTGCTCAAAATGCAGCTCCAATGCCAGACGATCACTCTGCTTCAACTGTCTGATACAAATTTGAAGTTGCCGCTGATTTTCAGCATCTGCTTCAGGAGAAGCATCGCTCGTTTTTTCGGGAATTGTTGCGATATCAAACTGACTGTCGTTGGGACACCTTTTATCAGTCTCTCGTTGCTGACGTTTTAGGAAAGTAATTGTTGAACGCCTTGCAACTACAGCCAGCCAGGTCGATAGTTTACTTCTCCCCTGAAATTGACGCAGGCCATTCATATCGCCATGAAACAGGGTAGCCATCACTTCCGCTCCGCAATCTTCAACAAGATCCGGGCGCGGAACTATCCCGAATTCGCGGCACGTTGAAAGAACCCGACTGACGATCAGTTTTTCGTATCGTCCAAGGAAATCTTGCCACGCTTGCGGATCACGTTTGAGCAACAACAGAATGAATTGACGCTCTTCCTGAGAGGCTGCATTCGGAATATTCTGAGAGCTTGTTCTCGTCTGTTTTCCCTTTTGTAATAGCTGTCCCCGGGAGATAATATCTTGATCTCCAGATGCTCGTCCCCCTGCTGACAACCGTCTGGTCGGCGCGTCGCTTGGCGATTCAAAACAGGGAAGAACATCAGTGGAATTCATACAAATGACTTAATCAATTGTAACCGAAATTGGATAATGCTGTTAACCGCACAAACCATTTTTGCACGGTTAACAACACATTATCAAGAAGGAATTTGCAAGGATTAACCTGCCAGAGCTTCCCGAATGGCCCTCTTTTCACGTTGCAAGGTTGTTCGCAATGTGGAAATTGCATCCTCACTGATATTATTTATTCTTCGGGCAAGCTGCGGTGCTCCCATATCCAACAGCAAATCGATACAGGCATTGCTGATCCGTTTAATACGTCTTCCACACTTTTCTGTTCGTTCGGTTGCCGAGCGAATGCAATCCGCAGCGACCCGCCGGGCTGCTCTCTCTCGTCCATCAGCCAATAATCGTCGAATTTTTCTAACGCATTCAGTCGTTTCTTCACTCGCCGCATTTTGGCAGCGTTCCACGATATCACCTATAATATTGGCACAACGGGCAGCAGTTTCTTCCGGGGAAGTATGGGCAGAAGCCGAGTTTGTTACCATCATCAGGCCTGCAGCAGCACAGAAAGCGAATAAAGTTTTCATCTCGTTTATCTCCATCAGGTTAAGTCTATTTGAATTCCCGGAAAAGTCGGGAAATCTGTCAATTGAAATTTCACTCAGAGTTGAGCATCGGAATCGACAGGTGAAAAATCGGTAAATTAACAGGCCTGTTAGCTTCTACCGCTTACTACATCTGTGGAGCAAAGAGAAAATTCCGTGCAGGAAAAATCTCTCTTTTTTAAAAATATCGAAAGAAAAAAGAATTCTTCCCGCCAGGAGACTCTGGCCGCTCCCAAATTAACCGAGGCTCTGTTCCCCTGTTTTTTCAGGGCGGGCGGGTGAACCTGTTGGCTCGGAGTATACATTCGGACTATAGTTTCGGTTGGATGGTGAAATTTGAAATACATTTTAGTAAGATGCAAATGAATGGATGGGTTCTCAATGCTCTGAAAGATTCAGACTGACCTGCCATGTGATCGAGCTGTCATCAATTGTTAATGAATCATGACTGAAGATCCTGCGACATTGTTAGTGATTGAAGGGACCGATCAGGGTGCGCGCTTCGAACTGACAGGCGAAATGTTCATCGGGCGCGGTACTCAAAATAAAATTCGCATTTTGGATACGGAAGCTTCGCGAGTTCACGCCAGAATCTTGAACGATCAACAGGGTTGGCTTTTGGAAGATCTGGATAGTTCCAACGGCACAATTGTTAATGGAGAACTGATCAAGTCCCGGTATCTAGAATCGGGCGATCAGATACAGTTGGGTGGAAGTATTCTTGTTTTCGCAGAATCGAAAACGCTTGAGTCTTCTTTATTGAATGTTGATCTGATCGGGGGGAGTTCTTTCGATGACCACTCACAGATTATTCAGACCTATTCCCCTAAAAAGTTTGCCGCAGAGACTTCAACCAATCGCAATTCTCTTTCCGCCGGTCAACTACAGCCCGATGATGTGCTGCGAATCCTGGGAAATATCGCAGAACAGGCGGTGCGACCCTCAATGACGATGGCGGAACTGCTTGAACGTGTTCTGCGGATGATTCTGCAACTCGTGCAGGCTGATCGTGGCTGCATTTTGTTGATCGATGCAGAAACGGGAAAGATCGTCCCTCACGCTTCAATCAGCAGTGCGGAGACTGTCCCGGCTGCACCCAATGCGCGCATGCCTGTTTCAAAAACTATTGTCGATTATGTTCTGAAATCCGGCCAGGCTGTTCGTACAACCGATCCGCTGCACGATACCCGATTCGATCCGGGAAACAGTATTTTACAGGCTGGAGTGAAAGAGGCCATTTGCGTCCCCCTTCAGGGCCGGCTGAAACTGCTCGGAGCAATTTATCTCGATCTGACCGATTCAAACCGTATTCTGGGAGCCACAAAGAAAACAACACAGCACCTTACCGATGAACAACTTCGCCTGATGACTGCAGTCGGAAAGCAGTGTGCATTGGCGATAGAAAACTTTCAATATCAAAGTTCTCTGGTTGATGCCGAAAGGCTTGCGGCTATTGGGCAAACAATCGCCGGGCTGAGCCATCACATCAAAAACATTTTACAGGGAGTACGAGGCGGCAGTTACCTGATTGATCTCGGTCTGAAGCAGGATGAAAAAGATTTAATTCTGAAAGGTTGGACGCTAGTCGAAAAAAATCAGGATAAAATCTATCACCTCGTCATGGACATGCTGACCTACAGCAAGGAAAGAACCCCCTCGATTGAAACATCATCTCTGAATGATATTGTGAAAGACGTCTTTGAATTGATGGAGCCTCATGCACAGGAATGTGGCGTTCATCTGGAATTTTCCCCCGGTGAAGATGTCCCGGAATCTTCCTTCGATCCCGAAGCAATTCATCGGGCTGTGTTAAACATTCTCAGCAATGCCATCGATGCAACCGAACAGGGCGAGCGGGATGGTTGGGTTGCCATTATTACGAAGTTTGATTCCCGGTTACAACAATTAATGGTCGAAGTACGCGACAACGGCCCGGGGATTCCCGAGGAATTAAAGACGAAAATATTCAAAGTTTTTGAATCGACAAAGGGAAGCCGCGGGACAGGAATCGGCCTGGCTGTCAGTTTGAAAATCCTGCAGGAACATGGCGGAGGGATTCAGGTGGAAAGCGAGCCTGACAGCGGAGCCACTTTTGTTCTGCACTGGCCTTACTCCAACGAAGCCAATCAGGGCTCACCATCAGGCACACTGGTCGAAAACAAACCTGGCTAAGGCTGTTCTGACAGTTTTTTTCTGTTCGATAGCTTTGAAAACTGTCTTACACCTTGCGCAACTTTCCGAGATTCCATTTTGGTGACTGCTATCAGAAT